>CAIXGY010000001.1 GCA_903919035.1 uncultured Planctomycetaceae bacterium
AACTCGCTTTCCTTCGTATCCCTCAAGCGAGTCTGCGAGCATGGCAAACTCGTCGGTCACGTCCGCGGATTGCTCAAGCAGGTGGCTGCTCCACACAGCCGCGCCCGCGAGAGCCGCAAGCACAGTTACGCCTGCGACTCCAATCGCCAAGAGCCTGGGACTCCCGGAGAGTGGAAGCCTTTGGTGGAGACAATCCTGAGCTTTTGCAACTCCGATTTCAGGGGGATTCCCAATGGGACCGGGGTTTTGTGGTGGCACTTGCACAACGGGCAAGGTTGCGGCTGCTACCGACCTTGGCCCCATCAATTCCGGAATCTGGTCGGCTGGGAGCCAATCCACGCCGTCATATGAAAAGCGGTCCAACCGGCTGATACGGCCGTCCGCGACGAGGGGGCGCAGCTTCTCGGGCGGGTATGGGCCCGTCTGCTTTCCGGCTACCAGTCGATAGAGTTGTCGCTCGCTCATTCTCCACCCTTCACAATGACCTCGAGTCGCTTTTCGAGGATACCGAGGCTCTCGAGCAGATCGGCCGCCACCCGCTTCTCGTCTGCCAGCGGTGCCGGTAGGCCTTCAGCCTTCTTCGCAGCCGCAAGACTGCGAAGAGCCCGTACTTCGCCGAGAATCGTTTTCGCAGTGCCAGCGGCATCGCTTGCGCCGGCTTCAGGGATACGGTCTCGCAAGTCGTCTCGCAGGCGGGTGAACGAGTCAGCAGCTAACTGCTCCAACTCGCCGTCCACCTTTGATTGCGCGGCCTCGCATGCGGCGATTTCCTGTTCCTCTTTTTCGAATTGCCGCTGCGCTGATGCCGGGATCGTCGCCCCTGTGTCGGCCCCGCGCTTCTCGGGGCGCCCACCAACACCGCGAGCTTTCGCCAGCTTCTGCGCAGCTTCGACGAAAGACTCCGGCCAAGGAGCCAGTCAAGGATAGGACGGTCAACGGCCCTTTCGCAATCGATTGCCGGGTGACGGTTGGCCCGTGAGCGGGAGTGTGGCCTCCACTGACCCGATGGTGGAGCCTGAAGGCGCTCCGCCAGCCGCGAATCGAGGGGAATTGCGGGGTGATTTTCAGCCTGCGCGCAGGCCCGCGTCGAGTCCGACCGTGGGTCGGATGCATCAGAGGCTGCTGATGTCGATCACCGGCAGGTCGTCGGGCGACGACTGGATCGCGTCGCGGTCGTCATGCACCTGCACGAGCTCGGTCCAACTGGTCGGTGGACCCCGGGCCGTTGCGAGCGGCGGCGGCTCGAGTGGCTCGCCGAGATGGAGCAGGATCTTTTTGATCGGTTCCGGGTCGGTGATGAAGGCGATGAGGCGGATGTCGCCGCCACAGGCGGGGCACGCGAGCGGGAAGTGCTCGGCGATCCGCGCGATGAGCTTGGCCCATGCGATTCGGGAGGTGTCGTGGGAATGGGGCTGTTCGTGGTTCCGGGCACCCTCACCCCGGCCCTCTCGCGGAGGGAGAGGGAGAGAGGAGGCGTTGCCGATCGCCAGCGCCGTGACGGCGGGCCTGAGCGGGTGATTCGGCGCAAAGACCCCGTGGTAGCGGTGGCGGTGCCTTCGAGGAGGCGGCACGAGGTCGGCCAGACGATCGAGAAACTCCTCGGGCGAGAAATCGACCACGCCGTTCTCCCCCGGGGCGGTGGCCGTGCGTTTGCGGCCGGGACCGACCCACTGGCCGTGCTTGTGGCGCGGGAGTGCGTAGCGGATGCGTTCGGGGCCGCCGTTCCCTCGGGGGAGAAGTGAGAGCCGCTCGAGCGCGAAGGCAGGGCGGGCACAGTAGCGCA
>CAIXGY010000002.1 GCA_903919035.1 uncultured Planctomycetaceae bacterium
CATCCCCGCCCCGTTTCCACCAGGAACCATTCCATGCCCTCCGGACGGCTCCGTCCCCCCAGCTTTTCGACCCGCGGCCTGTGCATTGCCTGTGCCGCGACGGTGCTGGCGCTCGCGCCTATCGCCGGCGCGGCCGACGACCCGGATCCCGGATTCGTTCCGATCTTCGACGGCGTGTCGCTCACGGGCTGGGAGGGCAAGCCGGAATTCTGGCGGGTCGAGGACGGGGCGATCGTCGGTGAGACGACCGCCGATCGTCCGACCCCGGCCAACACGTTCCTGATCTGGCGGCAGGGGCTCGTGGACGATTTCGAGCTGCGGCTCGAATACCGGTTGCGAAATCACAACAGCGGCGTCCAGTACCGCAGTCGGGACCTCGGCGACTTCGTCGTGCAGGGCTACCAGGCCGACATCCACGAGGGCCAATACTCCGGCATCCTCTACGAGGAGAAGAGCCCACGTGGCATCGTCACGCAGCGGGGGCAACGGATCACAGTCGGCACCGACGGCACGAAGGCCCCGGGTGCACCCTGCGGAGATCCCGCCGACCTGCTCGGCCAGATTCGTCAGGGCGACTGGAACGAACTCCGCATCATCGCCCGGGGCCCCGTGCTGCAGCACGTCATCAACGGCCATCTGATGGCGGAGACGATCGACGAGCAGGCCGACAAGCGATCGTTGCAGGGTGTGCTCGCGCTGCAACTCCACGCGGGGCCGCCGATGAAGGTGGCGTTCAGGAACATCCGCCTGAAGCGGCTGAGGCTCGCTGCCGACCGCCGAAAGCTCGTGCTCGTGGCCGGCCGGCCGAGCCATCGCCCCGGCGAGCACGAGTTCCGCGCCGGCGCACTCCTGCTCGCAGCCTGCCTCGATCGGCACTTCGGCCGGGAGGCCGCGCCCCGGCTCGTGACGGAGGTGCACACCGGCGGCTGGCCGGCCGATCCCACGGCCTTCGACAATGCCGATGCGATTTTCTTCTTCGCCGACGGCGGCAGCGGGCACCCGGTGATCCAGCGCGATCGGCTCGCCCGGATCGGCGCTCTCGCGCGGCGCGGTGTGGGGATCGCCTGCCTGCACTACGCCGTCGAGGTGCCGAAGGAAAAGGGTGGCCGGGAGTTTCTCGAGTGGATGGGGGGCTACTTCGAGCCCCAGTGGTCGGTGAATCCGCACTGGCGGCTCGCCCAGACACGGCTGGCCGAGGGCCATCCGATCACGCGGGGCGTGAAGCCCTTCGAGATCGACGACGAGTGGTATTACCACATGCGGTTTCGCGAGCCCGCCGATGGAATCGCCATGATCCTCACGGCGGTGCCGCCGGACGAGACCCGTGAGCGGCCCGACGGCTCGCACAGCAACAATCCTGCCGTGCGGGCGGGCAAAGGCTCCCGGGAGGCGCTGGCCTGGGCCTACGAGCGGCCCGACGGCGGCCGCGGGTTCGGCTGCACCGGTGCCCACTTCCATCGCAACTGGGCGCATGCCGACTTCCGCACGCTGATGCTCAACGCGCTCGTCTGGACCGCCGGTCTCGACGTGCCGGCCGAGGGCATCGCCGTGGACGTGAACGACGCCGAACTGACGGCCAACCTCGACGACAAGGGTCCGCAGCGATAGGAACGCCCAGCGTCAGCGGTCGGTCACGGGAGTCGTGAAGCCGGTGCGGACGGCGGCGAACAAGGAGTCGTCGCCAAAGGGATCGGCGACTTCCCGGCGGCAGGCTGCGACGTCCTTCTGGAACCGCTGCCACTCGTCATCACCGAGTTGGGCGCGCCGCCCCGCGTAACGCTGCCGCAGCCGCGCCACGTCGGCGAGCACCCGGAGGATGTCGGCCTCCGTGGCCAGTTCGAGCCGCCGGCGTTGGGCGGGATCGAACGTCGGATCGGCCGCCACGCCCGCCAGCCGTTCGCCTTGCGCGTGCCGCAGTCTGGCCAGGAGCACCTCGTCCGTCTGGCGGACGCGCTCCGCGGCATTGGCCGGAGCCGCGCCGCCGATCGTGAGGTTGCCCTCGACCACGAGCCGACCGGCTCCGCCCAGGACCACGTGTTCGAGGCCGCCGGTGATCTGCCAGTGTTGCGGCGGCAGCACCACGTTGATGTCGACATGGGCGGCCAGATCGACACCGCGGGGAGAGATGTCGCGCCGCTCGGCGACGGCCTCGCCACCCGGATCGACGTCGTCGTCGGCACGGAGGTTCCCGGCAGGCAGGGCGGCTGCCATCAGGGCCATGCTCGCGACGGAGAGCCACCGGCCTGCCTGCATGGTCGCACCTCCATCGTCATGCGCGTCGCCGCGCGGTCGGCACCCGTTCATCGTACACGGCCCCCGCGTGATCCTCGCGGGGATGGGCAGACCCGATCCTTCCTCGCTTCCGTGGGGCCACCTCGCGTCCCACGCAGCCGATCAGCCCTCGCCGAGTTCGCCCAGGCTCATGAGCAGCTCCGACATCTCGCCCGCCGCATGGGCCTCGCCCTGCGAGCGCGCGACCTCGATGCCCTCGCGGAGCGCGCGGCGGGCGTCGTCGATCTTGTTGCGAGCCACGAGATGGCGGGCCGCCATGTGGAAGGCGGGCACGTAGGGGGGCGAGCCGCGGGCGAGATCCTCGAGGATCTCCAGCCCCTCCTCCCAGCGACCTTCGCCCTCCAGTTCCAGCGCGAGGCTGTAGCGGAGGAACACGTCGCCCGGCTCGTCCTTCAGCAGGGCCTCGATCTTCTCACGGCGCGACGGGCTCATGCGGGCGTCACGCCCTCACGGGAGCGAGGCCGTGGGCGACTTCCCATGC
Organism: uncultured Planctomycetaceae bacterium; assembly: GCA_903919035.1. Taxonomy (GTDB): domain Bacteria; phylum Planctomycetota; class Planctomycetia; order Pirellulales; family UBA1268; genus QWPN01. Next base: position 2,774 of record CAIXGY010000002.1, read on the forward strand.
GGTAATGGCGGCATCGTGCTGCAGCGACAGGCCGATGTCGTCGAGCCCCTCGAGCAGGCACTGGCGGCGGAAGGGATCCACCGTGAACGGCCGCGAGAAGCCGGCGTCGTCGGAGACCGTGCAGGCCCGCAGGTCCACGTGCATCCGATACTGCCCACCGGCCACGGCCGCCGCGGCAGCCCGCCGGAAGAGTTCGGCCACGTCGGCCTCGTCGAGACGAATCGGCACCATGCCGTTCTGGAAGCAGTTATTGAAGAAGATGTCGGCGAAGGTCGGCGCGATCACGGCCCGGAAGCCATAGTCGGCCAGGGCCCACGGGGCGTGCTCGCGGCTCGACCCGCAGCCGAAGTTGCGGCGGGCGAGCAGGATGCTCGCACCGGCACTTTCCGCTCGGTTGAGCTCGAAAGCCGGATCGGGGGCACCGTCCGGCAGAAAGCGCCAGTCCCAGAACAGGAATTGGCCGAAGCCGGTCCGCTCGATCCGCTTGAGGAACTGCTTGGGAATGATCTGGTCGGTGTCCACGTTGGCCCGGTCGAGGGCCGCGACGATGCCGGTGTGGGTCGTGAACGGCTGCATCACTTGTACTCCCAGCCACGGATGTCGACGAACCGGCCGGCCACCGCCGCCGCCGCGGCCATGGCGGGCGAGACGAGATGGGTGCGGCCCCCCTTCCCCTGCCGGCCCTCGAAATTGCGATTGCTCGTGGACGCGCAGCGTTGGCCCGGCGTGAGGATGTCGGGGTTCATGCCGAGGCACATGCTGCAGCCCGCCTCCCGCCAGTCGAAGCCGGCCTCGCGGAACACCCGGTCGAGCCCCTCCTCCTCCGCCTGTCGCTTCACGCGACCGCTGCCCGGCACCACCATCGCGCTCACCGTGGAGGCCACGCGATGGCCGCGAACGACGGCCGCCGCGGCCCGCAGGTCCTCGATGCGGCTGTTGGTGCAGGATCCGATGAACACGCGATCGAGACGGATGTCGGTGATCGGCGTGCCCCCGCGCAGGCCCATGTAATCGAGGGCCCGGGCGGCACTCGACCGGTCGTTCGGATCGGTGAAGGCGTCGGGGGCCGGCACGGCGGCGTCGACGCCCACGACCTGCGCGGGGTTCGTGCCCCACGTCACCTGCGGCACGACGTCGGCGGCGCGGAAGATCTCCACGCGGTCGTAGACCGCTCCGGGATCGCTCGGAAGGGTTTCCCAACGGGCCACGGCGGCGGCGAAATCCCGCGGCGCGAGGTCGCGGCCCCGCAGGTAGTCGAAGGTGGTCGTGTCGGGCGCGATCATGCCGGCCCGGGCTCCGGCCTCGATCGACATGTTGCAGACCGTCATCCGCTCCGCCATGCCGAGGGCGCGGATGCCCTCGCCGGTGTACTCGATGACGTGCCCCGTGCCGCCTTCGGTCGAGAGCCGGCCAATCACGTGCAGGATCAGGTCCTTGGCCGTCACGCCGGGGGCCAGCCGGCCGTCCACCCGCACCTCGAGCGACTTCGGCTTCGCCTGCCGGAGGGTCTGCGTGGCGAGCACGTGCTCCACCTCGCTCGTGCCGATGCCGAAGGCGAGTGCGCCGAGGGCCCCGTGGGTGGCCGTGTGACTGTCGCCGCACACGATCGTCATGCCGGGCTGCGTGATCCCGAGTTCGGGGCCGATCACGTGGACGATGCCCTGGTCGGCGTCGCCGAGGTCGAAGAGCCGGATGCCGAACTCGCGACAGTTGGCCCGCAGCGTGTCGATCTGCTGCTTCGACACGGGATCGGCGATCGGCAACCGCCGGTCGGTGGTGGGAACGTTGTGATCGGGGGTGGCGAACGTCGCCTCGGGCCGGCGCACCCGCCGGCCGGCAAGCCGCAGGGCCTCGAACGCCTGCGGGCTCGTCACCTCGTGCACGAGGTGACGGTCGATGTAGATCAGCGGCAGTTCACCGGCGGGCGAGCAGACGACGTGATCGTCCCAGATTTTGTCGAGGAGCGTGCGGGCGGCCATGGGGCGAACGGGGGTGTTGAGGGCGGGAATCGACGACCGCTCCAGCGTAGTCGTGGGCCGGGGCCGTCGCCAGAGAGCGTTCCCGCACCGCCGCGAGGGCGGCGTCAGCCCGCGCGTCGCAGGCCGTGCGCCGCAAGCGCGTCGAGCCGCTGCCGGGGAAGCGTGGTCCAGGGCCCACCCTGCGGCGTCCGCTGCTCGACGAACACCGTCGTGGTCGGGGTCAGCAGCCGCTGCAGGAAAAACCACGACCGTTCGAGATGGCGCTCGTCGGTGTCGGCCGACACGAGCACCAGGTCGAACGTGCCGAGGTGGTTGCACAGCCGCGCGAGCGACGCGTCGGCGTTGCCGGGCACGAGTTGCACGCGGCCGAGGGCGTGCAGCCGCTTGTGGGCGGTCTTCAGCGAGACGCCCGGCGGATCCGAGGTCGTCCGGCCCTCGAAGCGATCGAGGCCCACGTAGTGCGGCGGCTCGCCGCCATGTGCACAGGCCTGGAGGATCCGCTCCGAGCGAACCAGGAGCCCGAGTCCGATCTCGAGAATCCGTCGGGGACGGGCGGCGAGCACGTGGCGATAGAGGGGCCGCTCCGCGGCGGGCTTCGAGAGCCTCGTGAGCCAGACTCTTCGCACGAACCCCATGCCGGCCATGATCGCCCCCGCTGCCGATCGGGACCCGCTGCCACTGCGGCCGCGGGACTCCGAGGGGGAGATCGGCCCGGGCTGCCGAAAACCTCAAGTGGGCGACGGAGGCCCGTCAGATCTTGCGCGACTGCGCCCGGGGCGTCAGCGGCCCCTGATCTTGGCCAGGGCCTCGGCGGCCGCCGCGCGGACGGCAGACACGGAATCCTCCTCGGAGACGAGTTCCAGGATCGGGATCGCGGAGCCGGCCGCCGCGCCGATGTCGCCGAGCGACACCGCGGCCTCCAGCCGGGCCATGTCCCGATCGCCCCGCAGCACACGCTTCAGGAGCGGAATCGCCTTCTCGACCAGGGCGGCGTCGGCGGGCTCGATCTTGAGGGCCGACCAGACCGCGACCGTCGCCATGATCTCGTCGTCGCTCGTCGAAAGTTCGAGCAGCCTCGGCAGTGCCGGCGCCGCCGGGGGGCCGATGCGCCCCAGCGCGTAGGCGGCGACGTAGCGGGTGCCGGCGGGTACGCCGTCCGCCAACAGTTTCTGCAACTCGGGAACCGCCTCGGCGGCACCGGCGCCGATCTCCGCCAGGGCCACGGCGGCCTCCGTCGAGCAGGCTTCATCGACGTCGGCCAGGGCGGCCACGAGTTCCGGCAGGGCCGGTGCCGCGGCGGCGCCGATGGCGGCGAGCACGCCCAGCGCCTGGCGGCGGTGGGCCTTGTCGGCGACCCGGGCCCGCAGATGCTCGACGGCCTCGCCTGCGAGTCTCACGAGACCTGCGCCGGCACTCATGCCGACCGCCTCGTCCGCGTCGTCGAGCAGTTCGCCAAGTTCCTCCGCGAGGACCCGCTTGTCGGCTGCCGTGAGCAGCCCCGACAGATCGGACAACCCGGAGATCGCAGCCTTCCGCAGCCGCGGATCGGTGGATGCAAGCCCCGTGCGAAGCCTCCCGAACGCCTTCGCGATTCGCGCGGCATCATCCGGCCGGATCTTGGCACGGGCCCAGGATGCCGTGGATGCAAGGAGCGGGTCGGCGTCTTCTTCGGCCGTGCCCAGCGCCTCGTCGGCCTCCGCCGCCCCGCTCGCGCCGAGCGCGAACGCGGCTGCCGAGCGCAGGAACGACTCGTCGGCGGTCAGGGCGGCAATGAGTCGGGGAGCGGCAGGGGCGGCGGCCGGCCCAATTTCGGCGAGCGCCAGGATCGACTGCAGTTTTTCCTCGGGTTCGCCCGTGGCGACCAGTTCCGCCAGCTGTGGCACGGCTGCGGCCGCTTCGGGGCCGATCTCGGCGATCCCCACCTCCGCCCAGTATCTCGACTTGGGATCTTTGAGCGCCTCGAGCAGGACCGGTACGGCGTGGTCCTCCATGTCGGCGAGCGTCTGGAGTGCCGGCAGCACGACCGACGGGTCGGAATCATCGAGGGCCCCACCGATGAGCACGGCGAGTGTTCGGGGATCCGAGTGCACCTCGCGGAGGGCCCGCACCGCGGCCCGGCGGGCCCGGGCGTCGGGATGCGTGGTCGCCTTCACCAGCGGCTCCACGACGGCCTCGTAGGCGGCGGCATCGGCATCGGATACCTCACCGTCGTCCTTGCGAACCATGCCGATCGCGGCCGCCGCCTGGGCCACGACGATCGGGTCGGGATCACCGAGCAACTTCATCAGCGTCGGCAGCGCGGAAATGGCATCTTCTCCGATCAGTCCGATCGCCCGGGCGGCATGCCAGCGCGGCCGAGGATCCGTGTCGGCGGTGACGGCCAGGAGGTCCGGCAGCGCGTCGCGTCCCCGCTGGCCGAGCGCGGCGATCGCGTCGACCGCCACCACGCGGGCATCACTGCCCTCGGCGGCGACGAGCGCCCGCCGCAGGGCGGCGAGATCGGCCGCGGCGGGCTGCGTCTCGGCGGCCGGCGCCGACGCGGTCCGGTCGGCCGCGGGGACCGTGGTCGCGGCCGGCGCACTCGCAGCGGCCTTCGCCGGCGGCCGGGGGACGACACCGCCCCGCGAAC
>CAIXGY010000003.1 GCA_903919035.1 uncultured Planctomycetaceae bacterium
AGCCGGCGTTGCTGGCCGAGCGCAGCACGGAGTGCGAAGCGAGGCCAGCATCGAGTGCGCGACGGGCACGACGCCCGTCGCGCACGTCCGAGCGAGACGGCACGGGCATCCCCCGCGCCGGGGCAGATGCGGTGACGCGCGTGGATCAAGTGGGAGCCGTATCACAGTTGCGTCGGGTTCGGGGCGTCGCCGTAGACGGCCTTCGGGTCGAAGGCCTTCTCGTGTTCGAGGAACTCGAGCGCCGTGCCCGATGACCGGTCCGCGCCCACCGGCACCTTCCGATAGAAGCACGACCGATAGCCGACGTGGCAACTCGCGCCGCCCGGGATCGTGACGCGGAGCCAGACGCAATCCTGATCGTCGTCGATCCGCATCTCCACGACCTTCTGCACGAGGCCGCTCGTGGCCCCCTTGTGCCAGAGCACCTGGCGGCTGCGGCTCCAGTAGTGGGCCTCGCCGGTCTCGATCGTCTTTGTCAGCGCCTCGCGATTCATCACGGCGACCATGAGCACCTCGCCGGAGGTGAAGTCGGTGGTCACACACGGAATCAGGCCCTGGGCATCGAACTTGGGGGCCAACTCGACACCCTCCTCGACTTGCTCGACGCTGTCGCGGCGACCGAAGAGCGGATCGGATGCGGAGGAGACTTTCGACACGTGACGGGCTCCGGTGGCGGTGCCGTGAAAATAGCACACGTCACGCATGGATGCCGACGCCCCGACCCGCCTGCGTTGACCCTCCCTGCGGACGGCCGTACCTTCGGATGTGATCCCCGCCCCGGAGACCGCAGTCATGAGCCAGTCGCAGCGAGCGTTTCTGGCCGTCGCCGCCCTCGCGTGCGGCACGGTCCCGCTGTCCCGGGCGGCGGACTGGCCGACGTTTCGAGGGATCGATCGTACGGGTATCGCCCCCGACGACGATCTCCTCGAGGCCTGGCCGGCGGACGGGCCACCGCTGGTCTGGAAGACGTCCGGCGCCGGCCGCGGCTACGCCAGCCCCGCGGTGGCCGGCGACCGCATCTACACGCTCGGCGACGGTCTTTCGACGGCCCCCGACGACGACGAATACCTCTCCTGCTTCGACCGCGAGACCGGCCGGCCGCTGTGGCACACGAAGACCGGCGGTCCGTGGACCGACGGCAAGACGGACTGGCAGAGTTCACGGAGCACGCCGACGGTCGCCGGCGGGCTGGTCTACGTGCTCACGCCGTTCGGTCACCTCGTGGCGTGTGCCACCCGCGACGGTCGGGAGGTGTTTCGTGTCGACCTGAAGACCGTATTCGGGGGCACGAAGGGCGACTCCTGGGGCTACAGCGAGTCGGTGACGATCGATGGCGACCGCGTGATCTGCACGCCCGGGGGCGACCAGAACACGATCGTCGCGCTCGACGCGCGGACGGGAAGGCCCGTGTGGCGTTGCCGGGCGCCGGATGAACGCGGCGCCGGACACGCGTCGATCGTGTCCGCGACCCTGCAGGGACGGAAGATCTACGTGCAGACGACCGCCAGCGGCGCCCTCGGCGTCGATGCCCGGACGGGCGCACTCCTCTGGACGTATCCGATCGAGCAGACGACCGCCGTGATCCCGACGCCGATCGTCAGGGACGACCTCGTCTTCATCGTGGCCGGCTACAAGCGCGGCGGGGCGCTCCTGCGGCAGAAGCCCGGGCCCGGTGGAACCGTGACCATCGAGGAGGTCTGGGCACTCAAGCCGGAACTTGCCAACAAGCATGGCGGCGTCGTGCTCGTCGGCGATCATCTCTACGGCTGCGCCGACGACCAACCGATCCTGTTCTGCGCCGAGTTGCTCACGGGCGACGTGGTCTGGAAGCGCCGCGGCAGCGGCAAGAACTCGGTCGCTCTTGCCGCCGCCGACGGCCATCTTTACGCCCGCTTCGCCGACGGCACGCTCGCGCTCGTGCCGGCCGATCCCGCGGGCTACCGCGAGGCAGCGGCGTTCAGGATCCCGGGGAGCGGCGACCGGCCGAGCTGGTCGCACCCCGTGATCGCCGATGGACGGCTCTATCTCCGCGAAGGAGACGACATCCTCTGCTACGACGTTCGCATGCGTTGAGCGATCAGTCGCAACACTCGGACACGGTCTTGTAGGCCAGGCTGCCGACGATGCCGCCGACGATCGGCGCCACCCAGAACAGCCACAGCTCCTTGAGGGGCCAGCCTTCACCGAACACCGCCGCGAGCAGGGCCGTGGCCGTGCTGCGGGCCGGGTTCACCGAGCAGTTGGTGGCCGGGATGCCGATCAGGTGCACGAGCGTGAGGCACAGCCCGATCGCGAGCGGCGCGATCACGCCGCCGGCTCGCTTGTCGGTGGCCCCGTGGATGACGAACAGGAATACAGCGGTCAGCACCGCCTCGACGATGAAGCAGCTGGCGAAGGGCAGGCCCGTCGGCGAGTGGTCACCGACGCCGTTCGAGGCGCCGGCGTAGGCGGCGGCCGCATCGAACCCGATGTTCCCCTTGGCCGCGACGTAGAAGAGTCCGGCCGCGGCCAGTCCGCCGAGCACCTGCGCCACGATATAGCCGAGCGCATCCTTGGCCGGAAATCGCCCGCTGGCGACGAGGCCCGCCGTCACGGCGGGGTTCAGGTGACAGCCGGAAATGTGGCCGATCGCCGTGGCCATGCTCACGACCGACAGACCCACGGCGAGCGACACGCCGAGCCAGCCCACGCCGACGTCCGGCTGGCCGGCCGACCAGAGGGCGCTGCCAAGCACGGCCAGCACGAGCCAGAAGGTTCCGATCGCCTCCGCCAGAAGTTTGCCCATGGTTCGAATCTCCTCGTGAGGAATGAATGGGGCGTGGCCCGCCGGGGCCGCGGCGCGTCGCCGATCCCGCCCGGACGCAGACGGTACGCCGCCACGGCTGCCCGGGTCAATCACAGATCCCGACGAGAGCCAGCACCCGCGGCCCGAAAATCACGAGCCCCACGAGGATCGCGGTGCCTACGGCCACGAGCACTCCCGCACTCGCCGCATCGAGCGCGTCGCGAACCCCGGGATCCGGATAGGTACCGACGGCACGGGCGAGATCCTCGAGTGCCGTGTTGAAGACCTCGGCTGCCAGCACTCCCCCGATCGCGACCACGACCAGGCACCATTCGCCGGCCGATAGTCCGAACCAGGCACCGGCCGCCACCGCGAGGGCCGCCACCGGCAGGTGTGCGGCAAAACTCGACTGGGTCGAGACTGCGTGAAACAGCCCGCGGAACGAGTCGGCAAATTTTCCGATCCAGGTGCGGGGGGGAGGGGGCATGATCGCCTCGCCGTGGCGACGTTTCATATTCGCCGTATCCACGGCGCGACCAGGATTCTACGGATGCGGCCCGCGGCCGATCAACGCGAACCACGTCACCGTGAGGCATACTCTCAGTTCATGCCCGAGCCCGACCCCCTCACGCCCCACGTCCATCACGAACCGCTGGCGGGCCGCAGCGTGTTCATCGCCCCGGGCCGCGCGGAGCGGCCCGACGACGCGGCACTCGGCGCCACGGGCGACGATCCGCGTGCCTGGTGTCCGTTCTGCGCAGGCAACGAGTCACGAACCCCTCCGGCGAGTTGCCGGGCACCCGCCGACGAGTCGGTGCCCTGGCGGGCGCGGATCGTGCCCAACCACTATCCGGTCGCGGCGGACGTCATCCCGCACCGTGCCGTCTCCGCGGCCCGCCGAGTGGCCCACGGCATTCACGACGTCGTCGTCGAATCGGCGGCCCACGAGCGGTCGGTGCTGGCCATCGCCGAGGATCACTGGCGCGATGTCTGGGTTCTCGTGCGGAGGCGATTGGCGGATCTCGCCGCGCGGGGCGATCTCACCTGGGCTGGCGTGTTCAAGAACTCGGGGCCGCGGGCGGGAGCATCGCTCGAACACGTCCACAGCCAGCTCGTCGGACTCGACCTCGTGCCGACCGCGTTGGCGACCGAGGTGGCGGCGGCCGCGGCGGCAGTCGATCCATTCGGCGATCTCATCGCCGCCGCGCGGCGCGAGGGGCGGATCGTCCGCGAGGCTGGCGACCTGGTGGTGCTCGTGCCACACGCCCCGCGGCAGCCGCTCGAGACCTGGATCATGCCCGTGACGCCCGAGGCGTTTTTCCACGCCACGAGTCCCGGCCGGGCCGCGGCCCTCGCCGACCTCACCCGCTGGTTCGTCGCCCGGCTCGTGCGGCTCGCCCCGGCCGCCGACTACAACTGGTGGCTGCACCAACTGCCGTTCGCGGGCCACGACGACATCGCCGCGCGCTGGCATTGGCATCTGGAGATCCTGCCGCGGATCACGCCGCTGGCCGGCTTCGAACTGGCCACCGGATGTCACATTTCAGTGATGACGCCTCTCGAATCGGCCCGCCGGCTCCGCGACGACTGACGCCAACCGCAGCCCGGATCCGATCAGCCTCCGGCCAGGGCCCGCCAGTCGGGATGCGGCTCGACCCGCCGCGCTCCGTGCAACAACACGCCCACCTGGAGATCCGACAGGCGTTCCCGCAGCATCGAAATGCCCGCGCGGAGGATCGCCCCGTCACTCGCCGGGTCGACGGCATCGCCCCGTGGCGGCGCGGTCTGCGACACGACGACGGCGGCTACGCGCAGGCCTTCGGCCCGGGCGGCCCGCACGGCCATGAGCGTGCGGCCGACCAGACCGAGCCGGGCGGCATCGACGAGCACGATGGGCAGGTCGAAGTCGCGTGCCAGCTCCACGCCGAGCGTCCGTGGGGCGAGCGGCGAGAAGAGCCCGCCCGCCCCCTCCACGACGACGAACTCGCTGGCCCGCCGCCACGGCTCGATGCCGGTGCGGAGCAGGCTTTCGTCCACCACGCAGCCTTCCGCACGCGCCGCATCGGCGGGCGCGATCGCCGCGGCGAACGCCTGGGGACACACCGCATCCTGAGACAAGGGACGGCCCGCCGCCTCCCAGAGTCGATCAGCGTCGCCGCCGGTGCCGCCGACGCCGCTCGCGACGGGCTTATAGACGCCCACCCGCGCGCCACCTGCCACGAGATCCCGCACGATCGCCACCGCGACGGCGGTCTTCCCCACGTCGGTGTCGGTACCGACCACGAAGAGGCCTGCCGAGCGGGTCATGGTGCCGAAATTCTGCGAACCCTTTGCCCTGAACGCCCCGCGGTTCTACACTGGGGATGTCATTGAGAACGAATCTCAATATGTGCCTGGAGGCCGTTTTCGCATGGTCGATCGCGTGAATGGTGCGGCAGCGGCCTCGCGTCTCGATGGGTTGGCCGTCGGCGCTACCGGCCGGATCGCCGACGTGATGGGCTCCGACGGCACGTCGTTGCGACTGCTCGAGATGGGCCTCACTCCCGGGGCCACGGTAAGGCTCGTGGGCCGGGCGCCGCTGGGAGATCCCTGGGAACTGGAGGTTCGGGGCTATCGGCTCTCGATCCGGCGCGCCGAAGCGGCCCGCGTGACGCTCGAGTCACGCTAGCCCTGTCGCCCGGAGGGCCGAGGTACCGCGTGTCGCCGATGCAAGACTCTCGCACCGGAGCGACACACGTCACGGCGGTCTTGCTCGGTAATCCCAACACCGGCAAGAGCACCCTGTTCTCCGCCCTCGCCGGCATTCCGACGCGGATCGGCAACTATCCCGGCGTGACCGTCGAGGAGAAGGTGGGCCGTTTCGTTCATGCCGGCATCACGATCGACCTCGTCGATCTGCCCGGCGTCTACGGCTTCGCGGCCCACAGCCCCGACGAGGCCGTGGCCATCGATGTCCTGCACGGCCGCATGCCGGGCGTCGCCACCCCCGACTGTGTGGTCGTCGTCGTCGACGCGACGAACCCCGAACGCAACTGCTATCTGGCGAGCCTGGCGCTGGAGTTGGGATTGCCGGCGGTCGTGGCCCTCACGCTCTCCGACGTGGCGGCCGCCAAGGGCATCGACGTCGATCCCAGCCTGCTGGCGGAACGACTCGGCTGCCCGGTGGTGACCGTCGTCGCGCCGACGGGTGTCGGGATTCCAGCGCTCCGCGACGCGATCGCGGCGGCCGCACGTGCGGCCCCGCCAGCCCGGCCCGACCTCGCCGCGCACCTGGCCCGGGTCGCCGTGGATCGTCAGCCAGCCGAACGCGAGGCGATCGCCCGCTACGCGTGGGTCGACCAGGTCCTCGCCGGCGTCATCCGTCGCCGCCCGCCCGCGGCCGTCACCATCGACGAGCGGATCGACGCCGTGCTCACGCACCGCGTCTGGGGCACGCTGGTCTTCGCGGCCGTCATGCTGGCGCTGTTCACGTCGATCTTCGCGCTGGCGGCGCCGCTCATGGATCTCATCTCCGCCGCCATGGATACCGTCGCCGGGGCGGTCGAGGCCGTGCTGCCGGAGGGCGCCATCCGCTCGCTCCTGGTCGATGGCGTGCTCGCCGGTGTCGGCGGCGTGATCGTGTTCGTGCCCCAGATCGCACTGTTGTTTCTGTTCGTCGCGGTGCTTGAAGGCTGTGGCTACCTCGCCCGAGCCGCCTACCTCATGGATCGGCTGCTCGTCTGGGCCGGCCTGTCCGGCAAGTCGTTCATCCCGCTGCTCTCCAGCTTCGCCTGCGCGATTCCAGGCATCATGGCCGCCCGGACGATCGAACACCGTCGCGACCGGCTGCTCACGATCCTCGTCGCTCCCCTCATGAGTTGCTCGGCGCGGTTGCCGGTCTACCTGCTCTTTTGCGGTGCGTTCGTGCCCGACCGCGCCGTGGGCCTGTCCTGGATTCGCCTGCCGGCCGTCGTGCTGGTCTCGATGTACGGGATCGGCGTGGCGACCGCCGCCGCCGTGGCCTGGGCACTCTCACGGACGATCTTCCGCGGGCCACCTCAGCCCTTCGTCATGGAGTTGCCGGGGTGGCGCTGGCCGCAGCCCGCCGTCGTCCTGGAACGGGTCCGCGAGGCGGCGGGGTCGTTTCTCAAGAACGCGGGCACCCTGATCGTGGCGATGAGCATCGTGCTCTGGGCACTCGGCAGTTATCCCAAGCCCGTGATCCCGCCCGACGCTGCATGGACCGAGGCCGATCTCCGTGGCGAGGCCCTGCGTCAGAGTTTCCTGGGCCGGGCCGGCCGGGCGATCGAGCCCGCCGTCAGGCCGCTCGGCTGGGATTGGCGGATCGGCTGTGCCGCGATCGCCAGTTTCCCCGCCCGAGAGGTCGTCCTCGGCACGCTGGGGGTGATCTACAACCTCGGGGACGTGGATGCCGGCGAGCAGGAGGGGTCGACGATGCTCGTGCGGCGCCTCAAGGCGGCCACCTGGGACGGCACCGCCCGCAAGGTGTTCACCCTGCCCGTGGCGCTGTCGATCATGGTGTTCTACGCGCTGTGCGCCCAGTGCATGAGCACGTTGGTGGTCATCGGCCGCGAAACCGGCAGCCGGCTCTGGCCGCTGGTCACGTTCTCCTACATGACCGCCCTGGCCTGGCTGGCGGCCTTCGTCGTCTACCAGGTCGGGACGCGGTTGGGGTGGTAGGGTCCCGGCACCAGCGAGACTTGGCAACGCGCAGAGGACTCCCCATGCAAGACGTGATCGCGATCGCCGTCGCCGTGGCCGCGGGGGCGTGGCTCGTACGGACGCTGTGGGGTCAGTTGGCCGCGCCGCCGTGCGGCAAGGCGGACACCCCCCCCGGCACCGACGGCTTCGTGCCACTCCATGATCTCACCGGCGCGAAAAAATCGGGGCGGCCGTGAGGCCGCCCCGATCGATCGGTTCGCCGATTGGCGCACTCCGCGGTGCGGCCCGCATCAATACATGTCGTAATCGCCGCCGTGCCCGTGGCCGCCGGCCTTGCCCTTCTGCTCCTTGGGCTTCTCGGCGATGAGTGCATCGCTCGTCAGCAGGAGGGTGGACACGCTGGTGGCGTTTTGCAACGCCGTCCGCGTCACCTTCGCCGGGTCGATGACGCCCGCCTTGACAAGATCCTCGTACTCGCCGGTCGCGGCGTTGTAGCCGAAGTTGGCGGAGCCCCCGAGCACCTTCTCGCAGACGATCGATCCATCCTGCCCCGCATTCGCCGCGATCATCGTCAGCGGCGCGCGGGCCGCCCGCACGACGATCTGATAGCCAACCGACTCGTCGTCCGAGAGGCCGCGCGGCTTGAGTTGCGCGGTCGCTCGCACCAGGGCCACACCGCCACCGGGCAGGATGCCTTCCTCGACGGCCGCGCGGGTCGCGTGGAGCGCATCCTCGACACGGGCCTTCTTCTCCTTCATCTCGCTCTCGGTCGCGGCACCGACGTTGATCTTGGCGACGCCGCCGGCGAGTTTCGCCAGACGTTCCTCCAGTTTCTCGCGGTCGTAGTCGCTCGTGGCGGCCTCGATCTCGCGACGAATCTGCTCGATCCGCGCCTTGATCTCCGAGTTCTTGCCGGATCCCTCGATGATCGTGGTGTTGTCCTTGTCCACGATCACCTTCTTCGCGCGGCCGAGTTCGGCGAGGCCGAGATTCTCGAGCTTCATGCCGAGGTTCTCGAACACCGCCGTCGCCCCGGTGAGGATCGCGATGTCCTCCAGCATGGCTTTGCGACGGTCGCCATAGCCGGGAGCCTTCACCGCGCACACCTGGAACGTGCCGCGAAGCCGGTTGATGACGAGCGTGGCAAGCGCCTCACCATCGACCTCCTCCGAGACGATGAGCAGCGGCTTGCCGGAATTGACGACTGCCTCGAGCACCGGCACGAGATCCTTGACGCTCGAAATCTTCTTCTCGTAGACCAGGATGTAGCAGTCTTCAAGCACGCACTGCATCTGGGTGGGATTGGTGACGAAGTAGGGGGACAGATAGCCGCGGTCGAACTGCATGCCCTCCACGAACTCGATTTCCGTCTTCAGGCTCTTGCCCTCGTCGACGGTGATCACGCCGTCCTTGCCCACCTTGTCCATGGCCTCGGCGAGCAGCTCGCCGATCTCCATGTCGTTGTTGGCGGCGATGGCGGCGACCTGGGCCATCTCCTTCTTGCCCTTCACGCCGATGGCCATCTCCTTGAGCTTGCCGGTGATGTCGGCCACAGCCTTCTCGATGCCGGCCTTCATCTGCACCGGATTGACGCCGGCCACGACCGCCTTGAGCCCCTCGTTGAAGACGGCTTCGGCGAGCACCGTTGCGGTGGTCGTTCCGTCGCCGGCGACATCACTCGTCTTGCTGGCGACCTCGCGAACCATGCGGGCGCCCATGTTCTCGTAGACGTCCTCGAGATCGATCTCCTTGGCGACGGTGACTCCGTCCTTCGTGACGGTCGGCGAACCGAAGCTCTTCTGCAGGATGACGTTCCGGCCCTTCGGGCCGAGCGTCACCTTGACGGCGCGAGCGAGCTTCTGCACTCCGCGACGCATCGCCTCGCGGGCCTCCTGGTCGAATGCCATCATCTTGGCCATGGGTCTGATTCTCCTGGGAAAGGGTGGTGTTCGTGATACCGCGTGCGGACACGTGGCGGGGGCACTAACAGGACTCCGGTGGCTCAGCCGAGCACGGCGAGAATGTCGTCCTCGCGCATCAAAAGAAGCTCGTCATCGCCGACCTTGAACGGCTCGCCCGCGTAGCTCGTGAACACGACGCGGTCGCCAGGCTTCACCTGCAGTGGGTGCCGGTGCCCCTTGTCATCGAGCTTGCCCTCGCCGACGCTCACGACCGTGCCCCGCGCGGGCTTGTCCTTGGCGGTGTCGGGCAGCAGGATGCCGCCGGCGGTCTTCTGCTCGCTTTCCTCCCTCTCCACGACCACGCGGTCGCCGAGAGGCATGAGGGTGGACCTTTTGCGGGCGGCTTTCGTCGCGGTCGTGGACATAGGGATCGACCTCTGCTGCGGGGGTGGACGGGACGAACGACACGCGTCCGGCGGGAAACCGTGATACGGCACCCTGCCACGACGGCCCCCTTCCCGTGGGCAAGTCGCGCGCCACAGTCGCAGAGAAACGATTTCGTCGCGGCAAATGCGCTATTTCGTCGTTTCCGACGGTTGAAGGCAGGGCGAACGTGGCATCCGCCGCTGCCAGTTTGGCAGCGGCCGGAGCGTGGTGTGCCCGTTCCCGTGGTGCCCGACGGATCGGAGCAACCGGCCGGATGGCGGACCCCTCTGCCTCCGGCTAGGCTGCACGGATCGCGGCAGATTTCCCGCTGGAGATGCATCCCATGGCGACACATCGACGGATCGACGTCTCGAAGGTCGGAGACGTTTCGGTCGTGAGGTTTGTCGACAAGAAGATCCTCGACGAGGCCGGGATCCAGGAACTCGGGGCCGAACTCTTCGCGCTCGTCGAACACGACAATCGCAAGAGCATCGTCCTGAATTTCTCCAACGTCGAGTTTCTCTCGAGCGCCGCGCTGGGAAAGCTCATCACGCTCGACCGCAAGGTGAAGTCCGCCAAGGGGCGACTCAAGATGAGCAACATCCGTCCGGAAATCATGGACGTGTTTCAGGTCACGAAGCTCAACAAGGTGTTCGACATCCGCAGCGAGGAGGCTGAGGCGATTTCCGCCTTCTGAACGACCCGCGGTGGACCCTGGCCGCGACTGCTTCTTTCCGTGCCTCTCGCCCCGTGCCCATGGCTGCCTGACGGATGTCCGCGATGAGTGATTCCGCATCGACCGGCAGTTGGCATCGCGAGTTCGAACTGCCGAGCGAGCGTGGGGCAAGCCGAGTCGTGATGGACGATCTGCTCGCCCAACTCGGCCTGCATGGTTGGCCGGAGGCGGAGATCTTCGGGGTTCACCTGGCGGCCGAGGAGGCAATCACCAACGCCATCGTCCACGGCAACAAACTCGACCCCGCCAAGCGGGTGCACGTGGCGTGCGCGGTGTCGCCAGAGCGGGTCTGGATCGAGATCCACGACCAGGGAGACGGATTCGATCCGGCGGCCGTCCCCGACTGCACCGCCGACGATCGCCTCGAGGTGCCGAGCGGCCGCGGCGTGATGCTCATGAAGTCGTTCATGACGCGGATCGAATACAACGCCAAAGGCAATGGCGTGGTGCTCGAGAAGGTTCTCACCGCGGAGCACTGAGCGGACACCGGGAGGCGATCCGAGCGCCGACAGCATGACCCGGCCCTCTCGGCCGCGTATCGATTTCGGCCCCGAAATACGCTACGCTCGTCTGGTCGATCCCCGATAGCTCAATGGTAGAGCGGCCGGCTGTTAACCGGTAGGTTGTAGGTTCGAGTCCTACTCGGGGAGCTAAGCCACCCATGTCTTGAGTGGCAGTCAGAGGCAGGAGGTGGCAAAACCTTCTGCCTCTCGGCGTTTCTGGAGGTTGTGAGGTTGGGTCGTTTCTCGACCTGCCGTTCCCTGCACCTCCCTGCCAGCATTCAGTACGTCACCTTTTACGCCACCCTCCAAAAGCGAACCCTTACGGCGACGACAGTGCAGAAGGATTCGAACCCTCACGGGCAACTTGGACGATGGGTCGGCTCAACGTGAAGGTCGTGCCGGGATCATCACGGAACCAGATCGTCGGCTGGCTGGGCGATGCCGTGAAGATCAAGGTGATGGCAGCACCCGAGAAGGGCAAAGCCAACGAGGCCGTAATCGAGTTGCTCGCCTCAACCCTCGGCATTAGCAGCAAGGACATCGAGATCGAAAGCGGCCACTCGTCGCCCTCCAAGATCATCGCCATCAACGGTGTGCATGACGAGGCGATCAGGAAGGCATTCGACTAGCCGCTGCCTATGCAGCCCCGTGTGCGGCCTGTGGCGAGGCACCCTGTTCCTAAACCCTCATATCCCCTGGTACAGGAAATCCAACCCGGTCAGGGATCCTCTCCTGAGAACGATTTGCTCAGGCAGAAATACCCATGGTGGGTTCTTTGAGGGCGAGTGTTTTTTGGGCGACAAGGAACTTGAGTGATCGTCGTGAAGACCCTCGCTTTTCCGTCACTCGTCCATCGTCACGCCGATCTTCACCCGCACCTGCCAGTGGGCGATCTTCCCATTCTCGATGTGGCCTCTGGTTTCAACCACCTCGAACCACCGCATCTTGCTCTCGTTGATTTCCACCTTGGCGATGGCGTTCTGAACCGCCGCCTCGATACCGGTGTGAGACGAGCCGACCAGCTCGATCATCTTGTAGGTGTGTTCGCTCATGGTTGAATCTTGGCAACCAGGGGGAAGGCGTTGGGGGTGCGGATCGATTCGACTGACAAATCAATATCGAGCAGCGGCCAGTACAAGTGGTCGGCGGTCTGACGCTCCACGACCGAAATCTTCTCGATACTGGCGTCACGAAACCATGGAAAGTGCTCGAACGGCAGGAATAGCTCCTCGTCACCAACCAATACCCACAGGCCATGCCGGGACACGTTCGTGACTTCAACCGGAAAAATGCTTGTTCCAGGCATCGATGATTTCCTGCAGATGGTCTTCAACAAGTTGCTGTGCTTCACCAATAACGTGCTTCGCCAAGCCTGTCTGGGTGACTAGTTCTACTTCTGGGTCCAGCCAGAACTTGGCCTCTCCGTCTGGGTGAGCCACATGAACGTGCATCCTCGTTTCTTCTCGTGAGAAGAAAAAGAACCTGAATGGTCCTTCCCGAAAGACTGTTGGTGTCATAGGAGCGTTCGATCGTGCCTCCGATCTTAAATCCTAATCGAGTCTCATCGTCTGGTCGATTCGATCTCCCTCAGCCGTTCGAAGGAATCAATCCATGCCTTTTTCAGCAAAAATTGTTGGTGACGAACTTGTCCTCCGAATCCCCATGAACACCAAGCCGGAGAAGTCGTCCAGCGGTAAAACGCTGGTGGTTGCCTCCACCTACGGGAACAAGGAAACCGACTGCGTGGTGGACGGGAAGAAAGTGATCGTGGGGGTCAACGCCTACATCTCAACGAAGTAGGGGTGGGCGGCGTGTGGCGTATTCGAAGGGCAGATGGTCACAGGCTATTTGCCACGACCTGCCAGGCCCTGCCTCCAAACCGACACGCCACTTTTTACGTCACTTCGTGGCGGAGTGCCGATATCTTCGGGCAAGGTGGGACGGCGATGGCCGGTCAGTTCAGGGGGTTGGCGGCAACTGGAACCTGCCCGCCACCACGCCGTCGACCGAGATGTCTTCATCGAGCGATTCCCAGCGCAGCGCCGTGCCGCCGACCTCCAGCTGCACCTCGGCCAACTCCACTTCGCTCGCCTTCTTCAGGCGACGGAAACGATTCGCCGGAAAACCTATGATTCGTTGGTCGGTCAACTCCAGGAAGATGATGCGGCCCTCAGTCCAAACCCTGGTCGCCACGGCTTCGGTTTCCTGGTGGATGGTGCTCATCGTATTTCTCCAGCAAGAGGTCAACGTGTTCGTAAACCAACCGTTCCATTTCCCTCACGGTGTGGGCAGGAACGCCACGGTTCCTGGCCAAAGCAACCGGGTCCAGCCAGAACTTGCACTCTCCATCTGAGCATCGCACGTGAATGTGAAGAGGCTCGGTGCCCTCGTCCGAGTAAAAGTGAAAACGATAACCACCAACTCGTAGCACCGTGGGCATCTGGTCAGGGTATTGCCGGCGAGAGACGCAGGCAAGTTTGGCGCTAAGCGAGGGGACAGGTGACGTAATCCCAGTCCTGGTCCGAGGACACCATTTGCCGCACCATGCCGACGATTGCCAAGTTCCGCGGTGCGTCGCTCTTTACGTCACTCGTTGGCAGAATCACCGTCTCTGCGGCGTAAATCGCAGATCGGACTGTTGCTACTCGGGGAGCTCTCTTCGTAGGGTTCCGCTTTCATGGCCGGTACGCCACTGGCGAGCGGATCGCCCCGGCAGTCATGAATGACTGCCGGACTCGCCCCAGGTCGTGACGTGTGCGACGGCGACAGGATAATGGGTTTTGATCCATGGAGCCTCTTGCCGCCGTTGATGACAAACGCCGAACCCTCTCAGCCGTCGCTCACATCCGTGCCGCTGGTCAGCGTGGCCGTCAATGCTGCCCTGGCCTCGATCAAGATCCTCGCTGGGTTCTTCGGCAACTCCTATGCCTTGATCGCTGACGGCATCGAGTCCACCGCCGACATCGTGACTTCACTCGTCGTCTGGGGTGGCCTGCGGGTCAGCGTGGCACCAGCCGATGAACGGCATCCCTACGGTTACGGCAAGGCCGAGGCCCTATCCGGGATCGTCGCCTCGTTGGCACTGTTGGCAGCGGCGGGCATGATCGCTGTGCAGAGCGTCCGGGAAATCCTCACGCCCCATCACCTGCCGCACTGGTCCACGCTACTCGTGCTGGTGCTGGTGGTTGCCACGAAGATTGTCCTCGCCCGATGGATGGGTGACATCGGAGCGGAGGCCGAAAGCACGTCGGTGCAGGCTGATGCCTGGCACCACTGGGCCGATGCCCTGACCTCCATCGCCGCCTTCTTCGGGATCTCCATCGGCCTGGTCGGCGGGCCGGGATATGAGCCTGCCGATGATTGGGCTGCTCTGATCGCCTGCGTCGTGATCGTCCTCAGCGGCCTGAATCTGCTGCGAATGGCCGTCCGGGAGCTTCTTGATGCAGCCCCGGCCAAGGAATTCGAGCAGAAAGTCCGGGATCTCGCCTCGGGCGTCGATGGCGTCCGGGCTTTGGATAAATGCCGAATCCGGAAGAGCGGCACCCGGTATTTCGTGGAACTGCACGTCGAGGTGGACGGGCGGTCCACCGTTCAAGAGGGGCACGACATCGGCGGCAAGGTGCGGAGCGTGCTGCGAAACTCGCCCCTGCGGATCGCCGACGCATTCATTCACATCGAGCCGACCCCGCCGACGATGACGTGACGTCGAGCGCGTTCAGGCTGCGACGACCGTCACCGTCGCTGGATCAGTGGCGACGTCGGCATGATCCTCGTGAAAGTCGCTCGGGTGATCGTCGGGGTGATCCCCGTAGATGTCGTGCATCCCCGCGATCGCCGCCAGATACTCGTTGAAGTGCGGATCCATGATTCAGCCCTCCGTGGCTACAAAACCATACGCACGGTCACGCCGATGGTTCGGGTTTCTCCACCTTCTCCAGACTGCCGTCGTGCCGCCCGGGTGGCGCATGCCGAACACCGGCGGCGATACACTCCCCATGTCCGGATCCACGTCCCCCGGAAGCCGGTCACCGCCGCCGGTCGCTTGCCATGACATCCGCTGACCTGCCGCTCGAGATCGACGTCCAGGCCGTTCGTACGCTGCGCGAGTCCGACACGCCGTTTCTCCTGCTCGACTGCCGCGAGCCCGATGAACACGCGATCGCCAGCATCCCTGGGGCCGTTCTCGTTCCCATGGCGGAGATCCCCGAACGCCTCGACCAGCTCGCATCGCACCGTACCCGCCGGATCATCGTCCACTGCCATCACGGCGGCCGCAGCCTTCGGGTCACCCGCTGGCTGCGTGCCCAGGGCTTCGCGGGCGCGCAGAATATGGCCGGCGGCATCGACGCCTGGGCGCTCGAGATCGATCCCTCCACGCCGCGATACTGACCAGCGCATCCGACCGTGTGCATGCCGGAAGGTTCTCCAACGCACGCCCGTCGTGCGTCTGATCGACACGTGCCGCAGCCCTGGATCGACGCTCGTGATTCCTCGGACTCGCCGACGCGAACCGGCGCGGACGCCGCCCGTGACGATGGGCTCGTTCGCCGCGGCTGGATCGACCGACCCTGAAGCCGTCAGCTACACTCGGGACTCACTCCGATGCCCTTCTGCGACGCCGACTTCCTGCTCTCCGTGCCGGCCGCGTCAGACCTGTTCCATCGGGTCGCGGCGCCGCTGCCGATCGTCGATTACCACTCCCATCTCTCCCCGCGCGACATCGCCGAAGACAGGCGGTTCGAGGATCTGCACGCCGTCTGGCTCGCGGGCGACCATTACAAGTGGAGGGCGATGCGGGCCGATGGGGTGTGTGAGGATCTGATCACCGGCGCCGCAACCGGCCTGGAAAAATTCCGGGCCTGGGCCGCGACGGTGCCGCACACGCTGCGCAACCCCCTGTTCCATTGGACCCATCTCGAGCTCCGCCGGTACTTCGGGATCGACGAACTGCTGGAGCCGGCCAGTGCCGACCGGATCTGGCATGAGGCCAATCGGCTGCTTGCGACCGGCGATCTCACGGCTCGGGGAATCCTGCGGAGATTCCAGGTCGAGCTCGTGGGCACGACCGACGATCCGGCGGACACCCTGGAGTGGCACGAGCGGATCGCGGCCTCCGGGCTGGCCACCCGTGTCGTGCCCACGTTCCGACCCGACGCCGCGCTCAAGGTGCGGGATCCGGAGAAGGTGCAGGCGTGGGCACGACGTCTGGCCGACGCGGCTGGCATCGGCGCCGACACGTTCCCTGGATTCGTCACGGCGCTCGAACGGCGACATGCCGACTTCGCGGCCGTCGGCTGCCGGGCGACGGATCACGGATTGGAGCGGCTGCCAGACGTCGAGTGCTGCGAACGGGAGGCCGCCCGGATCTGGGAGCGGGCCATGGCCGGTACGCCAGCCACCGGCGCGGAGGCGGACTCGTTCTCCGCGTGGCTCGTGCTCCATGTGGCCCGGCTCAACCACGCCCGTGGCTGGGTGACGCAGATGCACCTCGGGCCCGTTCGCGACCCCAACCCGCCGCTCATGAAACGCCTCGGCGCCGATGCCGGCTGCGACACGATCGGCGATGCCCGCCAGGGTCCGGGACTCGTCCGCTTCCTCGCGACGCTCGCCGGCGAGGGCACCCTGGGCCACACGATCCTCTACAACATCAATCCCGCGGACAACGCCCTGTTCGCAGGCCTGCCGGGATCGTTCCAGGACGGCGTCACGGCGGGGAAAATCCAGTGGGGGAGCGCCTGGTGGTTCCTCGATCAGGAGCGGGGCATGCGGGCCCAGCTGAACATGCTCTCGGATCTGGGGCTGCTCGCCCGGTTCATCGGCATGGTCACGGACTCGCGTTCTTTTCTCTCATTTCCACGACACGAGTATTTCCGGCGGATTGTCTGCGACCTCGTCGGTGGAGACGTCGCCAGCGGGCGGCTGCCAGACCGTCGCGACTGGCTCGACAGCCTCGTGACGTCCGTCTGCCACGACAACGCGGCCACGACGTTCGCCGCATAAAAGCCGACGTTCACGGGCGGGGCGGGCACCGGGTCGACGGAGAAACGCACGCGGACGTCGGCGTGCGACATGGAACGACGATGGCGATCGCCGGCGTGGACGAGCACGGCACTCGACGGCATGGCACGATGATCGGCCGCGGCAGTTCGCTCCGCCCCGGGTAGAGTGAGGAATCATGGTCGCGCCCCGTCGTTCCCGGTCGCTCGCTCGGCAGTTGATCATGCCGGTGGTTGGCCTCCTGCTCGCCGGCGTGCTGGTGAGCACCGCCGCGTCCTCGTGGCTGGCGACGGCCCGGTCACGGCGCGGGGCCCGCGACGCCCAGCAACGACTGGCCGACGCCGTGGCGACGGCCCGCTTCCCACTGTCGCAACCGATCCTCGACACGCTGGCGCGGCTCACGGGCAGTGACTTCGTGGTGTGGAATCCCGACGGCCACGGCACATCCGGACTCACGACACTCCCCACGACCATCGTTGGCGATGTCGACATGGCGGCCGTGGCTGCCGCGCCGGGCACCACCGTGATCATCGGCGGGACACACCGCCACGTCGGCGTCGTGCGGCTCGCGGGCGTGCGGCCCGAGACGGTGCTCGTGCTCACGCCGGTGCCGAGCCTCGCCCACGCGGTGGCCGATGCGCTCCTCCCCGAGGCTGCCATCGCCGCCGGGATGCTGGCCGTGCTCGTGCCGATGGGGCTCTCGTTGACGCGTCGGCTGGCCGGCCGGATCACGGCCGTGGAGGCACACGTGGGCCGGATCGCGGCGGGCGAATTCGGCCATACGCTCGGTGCCGCGGCCATATCCGACGACGAGATCGGCCGGCTCGCCGCGGGCGTGGAACGGATGAGCCACACGCTCGCCGGCCTTCGCGACACGCTGGTGGCTGGCGAGCGGCAGCGACTGTTGGGCCAGCTCGCCGCCGGCTTCGCCCACGAACTCCGCAACGCCGTGACCGGGGCGCGGCTGGCCATCGACCTGCACCGTCGCCGGTGCGTCGGGGCCGCGGGCCGGAACGGCCCCGACGACAGCCTCGCGGTGGCCGTCCGCCAGCTCGCCGTCCTCGAAGAGGAGGTCCGGGGACTCCTCGCCCTCGGCCGTCCGGACGAGGCCCGGCCGGTGCGGGTGGAGGTCGGTCGCCTTCTCCACGAGGTCCGCGACCTGACGGCCCCGCGCTGCGAGCATGCGGGCGTCCGCCTCGAGTGCGAGGCGTCTCATGCCACGGTCACCGGCCGTCGCGAGGCGTTGCGTGCGGCGCTCGTCAACCTCGCCCTCAACGGCATCGACGCCGCCGGACGCGATGGCACCGTTCGCCTTCGCACGCGGGAGCTGCCCGGCCGAGTCAGCCTCGTCGTCGAGGACACCGGGCCCGGACCGCCCGACGCGCTGCGCGACACCCTCCACGAACCGTTCGTGACC
Source organism: uncultured Planctomycetaceae bacterium (assembly GCA_903919035.1). Taxonomy (GTDB): domain Bacteria; phylum Planctomycetota; class Planctomycetia; order Pirellulales; family UBA1268; genus QWPN01. The sequence goes on from CAIXGY010000003.1 coordinate 18,428, forward strand.
GGCAAGGCCGAGGGCATCGGGCTCGGACTGTCCGTCGCCCACGCCGTTGCCACCGCTCACGGTGGATCACTCGGCTGGGAACGAGCCGGCGGGCTGACCAGGTTTTCGATCACGCTGCCTGCGGTGGCGACCGCATGAGCCGCATCCTCGTGGTCGACGACGAGGCGGCGATCGGCTGGAGCCTGCGGGAACTGCTGACCGACCAGGGCCACGAGGTCGCGGTCGCGGCCAGCGCCGAGGACGCGCTCGCGACCTGCGACCGTTTCGCGGCCGACGCGATCCTGCTCGACGTGCGGCTGCCGGGGCGGGATGGCATCGCCGCGATGCCGGATCTGCAGAGCCGCGCGCCGGCGGCGCCGGTGGTGGTGATGACCGCCTTCGGCGACCTCGACACGGCGGTCCGCGCCGTGCAGGCCGGCGCCTTCGATTTTCTCCTCAAGCCCTTCGACCTCGACAGGGTGTCGGACGTCGTTGCCCGCGCCCTTGCGGATCACGAGCGGGTCGCCACGCCCACGGCCGACATCGACACCGGCGCGCCAGTCCTCGTGGGCTCATCCGCGGCGATGCAGGGGGTGTTCGAGCGGATCGCGCTGATGGCCATGACCGATGTGCCGGTGCTCGTCACGGGCCCACCCGGCACCGGCAAGGAACTTGCCGCACGAGTGATCCACGCGCGGTCGGCCCGCCGCGACCGGCCCTTCGTGGCCACGAGCTTGGGCGCCCTCGCAGCCGGGGCGGTGGAGGCCGAGTTGTTCGGCGTCGGCGACCGGCCCGGCCTCCTCGAACTCGCCGGCTCCGGCACGATCCTGCTCGACGAGATCCATGCGGCACCCGCTCCGGTGCAGGCGCGGCTGGCCCGCATGCTCGAGTCGGGCGTCGTGGCCCGCTGCGGCTCCGTGGATCCGGTGCGGGTCGCCGCGCGAATCATGGCGGCCAGCGATGCGAACCTCGGCAAACTCGTCGCGGAGCGGGGGTTTCGGGCCGACCTGTTCGACCGCCTTCGCACCGGCGTGCTGGACATGCCGCCGCTGTCCGCGCGGCTCGACGACGTGGCCGTGCTCGCGACGCACGTCCTCGGCCGGCAGGCGGCCCGGCTGCACCGGGCTCGCGCGCCAGCGATGACGGCGGAGTTCCTGGCGGCGCTGCGTGGGCGATCCTGGCCGGACAACGTCCGCGGACTGCGGCAGGCGGTCGAATTCGCCGCAGTGGTGGCCCGGGGCCACGCCCTCGCTCCCGAGCACCTGCCGCCGGTCACGCCAGCCGCCGATGGCCAGAGCACCGACGGGATCCAGCCAGCCGCGGCCACCGTGGCCGCCGCCGTCCGCGAGTGGGCCGTGGCGGCCCGCCGGTCGTTCGGGGATCTGCCCGAACCGGATCTGCACCACCGGCTGCTCCAGGTCGCGGAGGCGGCGCTCCTCCGTGAGGCCCTCGCCCACACGGGCGGCAATCGCACGGCCGCGGCCCTACTCCTCGGCCTCGACCGGGCCACGCTCCGCACGAAGCTCCGGCTCCTGGGCATCGACGAGTGAACGGTAGCGCGTGGCTCGCCTGGTGAAAGTTTCACCGCGCCGGTCGACCCGATTCGCCTCGCTTCCGTCACCGTGATGGCGATACTCCGACGGGTGACCATGGAGATGACCGCGGATGCACTCGACTCCGATGGCGGATCGACACGATCGGCTGCGTGACGTCCAGGGTTTCAGCCTCGTGGAACTCCTGGTGGTCGTGGCGATCATCGCGTCGCTGCTCGCGCTCCTCCTGCCGGCGGTGCAGGGCGCCCGTGAGGCGGCCCGGCGGACGCAGTGCGCCGTGAATGCCCGCCAACTCGTGCTCGCCGTGAACGCCTACGAAGCCTGGAAACGGCATTTTCCGCCCAGCATGATCCACACACCCGGCACGACGTTCGTGAGCAACAACGGCTCCTGGAGCGTTCACGGTCGGATCCTGCCCTACATCGAGGAGGGCGGCGCGGCGGCGCGGGTGAATCTGGAGCGGGCCTGGGACGACGGATTCTCCACGGGCACGCCGGATCCAACGCGGAACTGGGCCGCGGTCCGCGATCTCCGCATCTCGGCCTTCGGCTGCCCGAGCGATCCCGACGCTCCGACCGCGCGCACGAAGAGCGGTGTGACCTACGTCTACCCGCACACGTACGGCTTCAATTCGGGAACCTGGTTCGTCTACGACCCGGCCAGCGGAGGAGGAGGAGACGGGGTGTTCATACCCAACGGCCGGCTCGAACCCGGCCGGATCTCCGACGGCCTGACGAAGACCCTCTGCATCGCCGAGGTGAAGGCGTTCACGCCGTACGTCCGCAACACCGGCGATCCGGGAGCGACCTATCCGCCCGGCTCACCACCGACCGATCCTGCGGCGATCAGCGGGTTGGTCGGCGGTGGGGATGCGAAACTCGGGGCGGGAACGAACGACTGCACCGGTCACACCGAGTGGCCCGACGGCCGCGTCCACCACAACGGATTCACGACCGTGTTCACGCCCAACACGAGGGTGCCCCACACCGCCGATGGTGTCGACCACGACATCGACTACAACTCGCGGCAGGAGGGCCACAGTGCCACGGCACGGACGTTCGCCGCGATCACGTCGCGAAGCCATCACCGGGGCGTGGTGACCATCGCCATGCTCGACGGCTCGACCCGCATGCTCGAAGACGCGGTCGACCTGCGCATCTGGCGGGCGATGGGCTCCCGGTGCGGGAACGAGTCGGTCGCGCCGTGAGCGACCGGTCGCTTTACCCCGACACCGCACGGCTGTAATCTGTGGCGTCGCGGGACGCTCGATGCCCGCGCCACACCTCCTCTCGAAAGGTCGATTCATGGACATCCTCGGCGAGATCTTGAAGCAGGTGATCGAAGGCGCGGCGCAGCAGCAGGCCCCCCAGCGGCAGCCCCAACCGCAGCCCCGGCCCGCGCCGCAGCCCCCCCAGGGCATGCCCTCGGCCAACGATCTCACCGACATCCTCTCGCAGATCTTTGGCGGGGGCGGCGCGCAGAAACTGCCCGACGTCGTGCGACAGTTCGAGGAAAAGGGGATGCGGGATCAGGTCGACTCGTGGGTTCGCACCGGCCCGAACAAGCCGGTGGAGCGACGGCAGATCGAGGATGTCTTCGGCCAGCGCGAGCTCGACCAGCTTGCCCGCTCGAAGGGCATCGACCGCAACGAACTCGCCGAGGTGCTCGCCAAGTACATCCCGCGGATCATCGACGAGCTCACCCCGCAGGGCCAACTCCCACGCCGCTGATGGGACGTGGACGAAGGCACCTATCGCCTGGAGTCGCGCCATGATCCGCGACGGCGCGACGACTTGAATCGCCGCCGATGGGCACGGCGCCACCATGCCCGTCGGCACGACCGCGACAGCCGCTCCGGACTGCCTGCGCCTCCGAGTTTGTGCAGGCCCCGTGGGCGGGCCGCCGATACCTTCTTTCGTGCCGGTGATCACCGGCCTCGTGCCCGCGGCGGTCTCGTCCGCCTGCGTCGCGTCATCGACCGCCTTCCTCCATTCAGGAACCGTCATGCCCACCCGTCGCCCCAAGCCCGCCGCCGCCGTCCAGACGCCGCTGGAGACCTACCTCCGCGAGATCAACGAGACGTCGCTCCTCACCGCCGACGAGGAAAAGCGGCTGGCCAGGGCGATCGCGAAAGGGGACGCGCTGGCACGCGACCACATGGTGCGGGCCAACCTCCGGCTGGTCGTCAACATCGCCCGCGGCTATGCCAACCGTGGCCTGCCGCTGCCGGATCTCATCGAAGAGGGCAATCTCGGCCTGCTGCGGGCGGTCGAGGGCTTCGATCCCGAGATGGGCACGCGGTTCAGCACCTACGCGAGCTACTGGATCAAGCAGTCGATCAAGCGGGCGCTCATCAACTCCGGCAAGACGATCCGGATTCCTGCCTACATGGTCGAGCTGCTTTCCAAGTGGCGGCGGGCCACACTGCGGCTCTCCGAGGTGCTCGGTCGCACACCGACGCCGGAGGAGATCGCCCGGCTCCTGGGACTCGCCCGCAAGAAGCTGCCGATCATCAAGAAGGCGATTCACGTTCACACCGCGACGCCACACACCGAACAGGAGGACGGCGGCTGGTCACTCGGTGAGCTGCTTCACGACGACGGGGCCCGGTGCCCTGCCGACGTGCTCCTCGACGCCGACACACTGACGCACGTCATGCAGCGCATCGACCAACTCGACGATCGCGCCGCCCGGATCATCCGCCTGCGGTTCGGACTCGGCGGTGGCGAGCCGATGACGCTCAAGGAGATCGGCGCCGAGTTGGGGCTCACCCGGGAGCGGGTGCGGCAGATCGAGGCCGAGACGCTCGCCAACCTGGCGCTCGCGATCGACGGCGGCCCGGCGGCCAACGTCCGTCTCCGGCAGGGGGCCTGACCATGGATCTCGGCACGTTCGTCCGCCCCATTCCCGACTTTCCCAAGCCGGGCATCCTGTTTCGCGACATCACGCCGCTCCTGGCGGACGCCGCGGCGCTGACCCACGCCATCGACCGCCTCGTGGAGCCCTGGCGGAGCGAGCGGCTGGCCGCCGTCGCCGCCGTCGAGGCCCGAGGATTCCTGTTCGCGGTGCCCATGGCATTGGAACTGGGGGTGGGTGTGATCCCCGTCCGCAAGCCCGGGAAACTTCCCGCCGCCACGATCTCCCACGAGTACGACCTCGAGTACGGGCGTGATCGGCTCGAGGTGCATGCCGACGTCCTCGCGCGACACGACCGCGTGCTCGTCGTCGACGACGTGCTGGCCACCGGGGGCACCGCGGCCGCCTGCATGAAGCTCATCGAACGGGCCGGTGGCGTGGTGGCCGGAGCGTCGTTCCTGATCGAGCTCACTGCCTTGGGAGGCCGCGAGCGGCTCGGGCCGCACCGCGTGGAATCCGTGCTCGCCTACTGATCGATACGGATGCCTGGCACCTGCACTTCCCGCGTCGTCGTAGCGATGTCCGGAGGCGTCGACTCGAGCGTGGCCGCCGCGCTGCTCGTGGAGGCGGGCCACGACGTCGTCGGCGTCTTCATGCGGCAGGGAAGACCGCCGGACACCACCGCCGAGCCCGACCGACCGGGCCATCAGGGATGCTGCGGCGTGGCCGACGCGCTCGATGCCCGCCGCGTGGCCGACCGGCTGGGGATCCCGCTCTACGCCCTCGACCTCACGCCCGACTTCGGCCGCATCATCGACTATTTCGTGGGGGAATATGGCCGCGGCCGCACCCCCAATCCCTGTGTGCGGTGTAACTCCTGGCTCAAGTTCGGCCGGCTCTTCGACCACGCCGACGCGATCGGCGCGACCCACGTGGCCACGGGGCACTACGCGCGGCTGGGGATCGGACCTGATGGCAGTCCATGGCTCCGCCGCGGCCGCGATGCCGCCCGGGATCAGTCCTACGTGCTCTTCGACGTGCGGCCGGAACGTCTGGCACGGATGCTCCTGCCGGTCGGGGAGTTTCCCAAGGCGGAGGTGCGCGACCGGGCCCGGACCCTGGGCCTCGCCACGGCCGACAAACCGGACAGCCAGGAGATCTGTTTCGTCGCCCCCGGCGAACACGCGGCGCTCGTGGCCCGGCGGCTCGGCGGCTCGCGAGCCGGCGACGTCGTCGATTCATCCGGCAGGATTCTCGGCCGCCACTCCGGCATCGAACACTTCACCGTCGGTCAGCGGCACGGCCTGGGCATCGCGACCGGCCGACCGCTCCACGTGATCGCGATCGAGGCCGACGGATGTCGCGTGGTCGTGGGGCCGCGTGAGGCGGTGCCGGAACTGGCACTCGTCGCCAGCGATGCCGCGTGGCTCGGCCCGGCGCCGACCGAACCGTTCGCGTGCCTCGTCCAGTGCCGGGCGCAGCGGGGACCGGCGCCGGCCGTCGTCACGCCGCTTGCCGACGGCCGGTTCGCAGCCCGGTTCACCGGCGGCCCCGAGTCTTCGCCGGGCCCGATTTCTCCGGGGCAGCCGGCGGTCTGCTACGCGGGCGACAGGGTGCTCGGCGGCGGCTGGATCACGGCCTGAACGGGTGTTTTTGGCCGTCCCGAAAACGCGAACTAGGCTTGAGCCGTGGAATCCGGCGGGGCGCCGGAACCATGCCCCGGCCTCCGGCCGATCCTCGGACCACGACGACGTACCCCATGCCAAACCTGCCGCTGCCCGTGGTCGCCGTCGCCGCGCTGCTGCTGGGCTTCATCGCCCTGACGATGCTCCTGCTCGTGTTCAACTACGGGCAACTCTGGTTCCAGGCCTACTGGTCGAAGGCCCACGTCTCGTTCGCGTCGCTCCTCGGCATGAGCCTGCGGAAGGTCAACGCCCGGACCATCGTGCAGGCGCGGATCATGGCCACGCAGGCCGGCCTGGGTTCCGATATCACGCCACGCCGGCTCGAGGCCCACTATCTCGCCGGCGGTGACGTGCCCCGCGTGATCCGGGCGTTGATCGCCGCCCAGCGGGCTGATCTCGACCTGGATTTCGACAGGGCCTGCGCCATCGATCTGGCCGGTCGCGACGTGCTCGACGCGGTGCAGACGAGCGTCAACCCCAAGGTCATCGACTGCCCGGACGTCGCCAGCGGCAAACCCAACCTCTCGGCCGTGGCCAAGAACGGCGTCGAGCTGAAAATCCGAGCCCGGGTCACCGTCCGCACGAACCTCCAGCAGCTCATCGGCGGGGCCACCGAGGAGACGATCATCGCGCGGGTCGGCGAGGGCATCATCACCTCGATCGGCTCGGCCGAGACACATTTCGAGGTGATGGAACACCCCGACAAGATCTCAAAGGCCGTGCTCCAGCGAGGACTCGACGCCCAGACGGCCTTCCAGATCGTGTCGATCGACATCGCCGACATCGAGGTGGGGGAGAACATCGGGGCCCGCCTCCAGGCCGACCAGGCAGAGGCCGACACCCGCGTCGCCCGGGCCAAGGCGGAGGAGCGGCGGAGCGTGGCCATCGCCCGCGAGCAGGAAATGAAGGCTGCCACCGCCGAGAATCGGGCCCGGCTTCTCCAGGCAGAGGCACTCGTGCCCCAGAGCATCGGTGACGCCTTCCGGGCCGGTCGGGTGGCGGGGCGATCGGCGGGCTGACGACGGGCTCTTTCCAGCCCCACCCCTCCAGGTTGCCGTGATTGACTGCTCGACGCCGCACCGGTGATACGACCGGGAAATTCGGCCAAACCTTGCGGCCCCCGTCTGCCGATAAGCACCGTAGCGGGAGACGGTGCGCCAGGACGGCGGCCGGTCGGACCATCGGTTCGGCCACTCCCGGTCACCACGATCACAAGGGAGTGTGCGACATGGCCATCCGCCAACTGCGGGTCTACACGGGTCCGGATCTCGAGCGACCCGGCGTCGTCGGCGTGGTGCCGGCCCCCATGCAGGCGGCGACCGTGCGGGTGACCCTCGGCGAGGTGCTGCCGCTGCTCGCCGATGCCATGGCGAGCGACCGCACGTGGCTCCGCGACTTCGCCACGGACACGCTCGAGATCTCCGCGGATCTCCACGACGTCCTGCAGGCCTATCGCCATTTTCGCCGGCCCGGAGCGTGAGCCACTCCAGGCGGATTTTCCTGTCGATCGAATATTTTTCCGCTTCGAGGGGGCACTCTTTCGAGGTATGATTCGGGCCACATGGCGGCCTCCAAGCACAAGCACCCGACTCTCACGCTGAACCTCGCCGATCTTGGTCGCCGTGTCAGGGCGGCCCGCATCGCCAAACGACTCACCCTCGAGGATGTCGTCGGCGACACCGGCCTGACGGTCAGTTGGCTCTCGAAACTCGAAAACGGTCTGCTGGCGCCGTCGCTCGAGGCGCTCGTCCGGCTCGCGAAGTCGCTCGAGTGCGGCGTGGAATCGTTGGTGGAAGGGCTGTCGGTGCCCCCGGCGTTCGTCGTGGACACGCAGGGATCGGCACCTCGACGCAGGCCCCGCACCGCACCCGGCCTGATCGCGGAACCGCTGGCCGACGGCTGGCCCGACCGCCGGATGCGGCCGGCCATTCTCCACGTCGCCGGCACCGGGAATCGCCACGCGCCCGAACATCACGACGGCGAGCGGTTTCTCATGGTGCTCGAGGGCGAGATCCGGGTGCTGTACGGCGACGAGCAGATTTCCCTCGGCTGCGGCGACAGCGTCTATCTGCGGGCCACGGTGCCACACGCGATCTGCCCCGTGGCCGGACGAACGGCCCGCGTGTTGAGCGTGTCCTACGAAGGGTGACATGCCCGCGAACGTCCGCACGGGCGCTGGTTGCGTCCGGGTCGGACTTCACCCGTCCACCGGGTTCCCGGGTGTCGGCAAGAGCAACTGCCAGAACTCGAGATCGAGCCAGCGGCCGAACTTGAATCCCGCCTCGCGGACCGTGCCGCAGCAGCGGAAGCCGAGCGAACTGTGCAGCGCCACGCTGGCCACGTTCGTGGCGTCGATCCCCGCGATGAGCATGTGGAGATCCCGCTTCTTCGCCTCAGCGATGGTGGCCTGGAGCAACTGCCGTCCCACCCCTTCGCCGCGGAACCGCTCGTCCACGTAGACCGAGTGCTCGGCCGAGTATTTGTAGGCCGCCCGGGGCCGGAAGGGGCCCCAGGTCGCGAAGCCGGCGAGCACACCGGGCTCCCATTCGATGCCGAGCACGGGAATGCCGTCCCGCTGCCGGGTCGTGAACCAGTCCCGCATCACGTCTACCGTCCGTGGCGCGTATTCATAGAGCGCGGTCGACGTGAGGATCGCGTCGTTATAGATCGCCATGATCGCCGGCAGGTGGGCCTCCGTGCAGGCGATCACGGCGCGGCGGGGCGGCGGGGGCTTCTTGCGGGGCATGCGGGAGTCGTCCGGTCAGGCGGAGGGCGGCCGGGGCGTGAGGAGCGATACGACGACGAGCACCAGGAACCCGAGCGGAATCGTGACGAGTCCCGGCTGGCTGAACGGCATCGGCGCGAGGTCGCGGGAGAGTCCGTAGACCTTTTCGAAGGTGTCGGCCGAGAGCAGGATCCAGCCCAACGACGCCGCCATCCCCACGATCACCGCCGCCGCGATCCCCTGCTTCGTGGTCCGCGGCCAGAAGAGGAGCATCACCAGTGCCGGCAGATTTGCACTCGCCGCGATGTTGAACGCCCAGCCCACGAGAAAGCTGACGTTGAAGTTCTTGAAGAGGATGCCGAGCGCCATGGCCACGATCCCCAGGGCCACCGCCGCGATCTTGCCGCACCGCACCTTCTCGTGATCGCTCATCGTCACGCCCATGACATTGGCCACGAGGTCGTGGGCCACGGCGCCGCTGCCCGCCATGATCAGCCCTGACACCGTGCCGAGCACCGTGGTGAAGGCGATGGCCGAAATGATGGCGAAGAGCATGGTGCTGAACGACTTGGCGAGCAGCGGGGCCGCCATGTTGGTGTCGGTCGGATCCAGGGCTCCGCTCGTCATCGCACCGAGCCCCAGGTAGAGCGTGAGCACGTAGAACACGCCGATCGCCGCGATGCCGACGACCGTGCTCTTGCGGGCCGCCGCCGCGTCCTTCACGGTGTAGTAGCGGATGAGAATGTGCGGCAGCGATGCGGTGCCGCAGAACAGCGCCACCATGAGGCTCGCGAAGTCGAGCCGGTCGGCGAGCTTTCCCGTCGTCAAGCCCTTGAAATAGCCGCCGGGCTTGAGCAGGTCGGCCCCCTTCCGCTCGACCGGTGAGTAGGTGGTGTGCGTCCCCTCGGCATCGACCCGCTTGGACGCGGTCCACGTGACCACGGTCGAGTCCTGGAGGGCCGAGAGATATTCGAGCGGCCGGAGGGGACCCGTGGCGGTCTGCCCGGCGTAGCGGTCGGGAAGCCGGGCGATCGTGCCAACCGGACGCAGGTCGTGATCCCGCGTCCGCATCCGGCCGTCCACGAGCACGGTCCCGTCGGGGCGGATCGTGCGAACCTGCGGGGCGAGGCTCGTGGTGTTTTCCACGAGGCCACGGTTCAGGATCAGCCCGGTCGTGATCGCGCAGAAAAAAACGAGCAGCGACCCCTTGATGAACTGCACCCAGGTCGTCGACACCATGCCCGCCGTGACCACGATGAGGGTCACGGCCACGCCCACGATCACGACCCCGGCGGCGTGGGGTAGCCCGAGCAGCGGCGTGATCAGCGACCCGGCACCGACCATCTGCGGGATCAGGTAGAAGAGACTGACGACGAGCGTCGACACGGCCACGGCGAACTTGATCCCCCGGCTCTGGAACCGGGCGTCGAGGGCGTCGGCCAGCGTGAACGTGCCGAGCTCCTTGATCGGCTCGGCAATCACGAACAGGGCCACGACCCAGCCGGCGAGGAAGCCGATCGAGTACAAGAATCCGTCGTAGCCCGAGAAGGCGATCATCCCGCAAATGCCCAGGAACGACGCGGCCGAAAGGTAGTCGCCCGCGAAGGCGATGCCGTTGACGAACCAATGGATCTGACCGTGGGCCGCGTAGTAGTCCTGAGCCGACTGCTTCTTGCGGCCGAGCCACAGCGACAGGCCGATCACGCCCGCCACGAAGGCGGCGAAGATGGCGATCGCGGCGGGGGAGGTCTCGTGGAGCATCTCGTCAGCGACCCGCCCGCGCGATCATGTAGACGACCGCGAGCGCGAAGGCCGCGGCGATGAGTCCCATGCCTGCCACGATCGCCAGGTTCACGCCGCCAAATGGCCGCAGCGCCACCAGATCGGGCCGCGCGAGCACAAGCGCCATGAAGCCGCCGTACAGGGCCACATAGACCCAGAAGAGGGCGAGGCCCGCGCGACTGGCCCGCGGTGGCGTGGGAGGCGGCGACATCGGTGAGGCGTCCCTGGTCCCTGGTCCCTGGTTCCGGCGGCGACCGGCGCGCTTTCGTCCACAGGAGAATACACGGTCTATGGCCGGGCAGCCTCGCCCGGCCCCCGCGTAACTTCCACCGGTGCCATCCCGCGACACTTCTCGGCGATCCGCGACCATGCTCGCGCGAGTGCCGCCACCTGGTCGGGATGGGCGGCCGCGAGGTCGGCGGTCTCACAGCGGTCGGCCGCGAGGTCGTAGAGTTCCCAGTCCTCCCCCGCGGTCGCGACGAGCTTCCAGTCGCCCTCCCGCACGGCACGGTTGCCCTCGTGGCACCACCACAGCGACTCATGAGCCGGCCGGGCGGAGGCATTCGTGAGCGTTGCGGCGAAGCTCCGACCATGCAACGGAGGCCATGCCTGCCCCCCCTGCTGTTCGGGCGCCCGGGCGATCTCGAGCACCGTCGGCACGAGATCGATCACATGCACCGGCTGCGACCGCAGCTCGCCCCGGGCCGACACGCCCGCTGGCCAGTGGACGATCCACGGGGTGGCGATGCCCCCCTCGTGAACCCAGGTCTTGTGGCGGCGGAACGGCGCGTTGGCCGCCGTCGACCACCCCGGGCCGAGACACAGGAATGTCTGCCGCGACCCGGGAGGGGCCTCCGGGTCGTGTCCCGCTCCGCGCATCATGATCTCCGCGCTCGCCCCGTTATCGCTGAGAAACAGCAGGAACGTGTTCTCCAACTCCCCCAGCGCCACGAGCTGGGCGACGATTCGCCCGACCTCGCGATCCATCGACTCGACCATCGCCGCGTGGATCGCCATTTTCGTCGCCTGGAACTCGCGCTGCTCGTCCGTGAGGGACTCCCACGGCCGCGGCCGGTCGACCTCGCCCGGCCCGAGCCGCGCAAGAGTCTCGGGCGGCGGCTGGTAGGGCGGCCCCACGTCGGGCTCCGGTTCCGCTGGTGGTGCGGTGACGATGCCCGACTCCCGAAGCCGCCGACACCGCGCCGCGCGGATGGCGTCCCAGCCCACCCGATAGCGGTCGCGGTACTTCGCCACGAGATCCGCCGGCGCCTGGAGCGGAAAGTGGGGCGCCGTGAAGGCGACGTAGTGGAAGAAGGGCGTGCCGGCGTGTTCCCGGGCATGGTCGGCGAGACAGCGGACGGCATGGTCGCCGATCGCGGTGGTCGCGTAGAAGTTCCCGTCGGCCGCGAGCGGTGCGCCGTCCTCGCTCGTCCCCTCGGGAGCGAAATAGTCGTTCTGCCCGGTGCGGCCGACGTCGAGCGACCGCGCGAAGCCCTGGGTGCGCGGGTCGCCGTCGATGTGCCACTTGCCCGAATGGTAGGAGCGGTAGCCCGCCGCCGCGAGTCGCTCAGGCAGGAGCGTCGCCCAGGCGGGCCGCGTCCCCGAGGCGCCCCCGGGCCCGCCGGGCAGGGCATCCCGGCCGACCGCCTGCGGATAGTAGCCCGTGAGCAGGGCCGCCCGCGTGGGCCAGCACCTTGCCGTGTTGTAGCCCTGCGTGAACCTCGCGCCTCCTGCCGCGAGCCGGTCGAGGTGCGGCGTGTCGATTTCGCCGCCGTAGCAGCCGAGGTCGGAGAACCCGAGATCGTCGGCGAGGATCACGAGCACGTTCGGCGGCCTGGCCGCCGCGGCCTGCCCCCGCACGAGGCCATCGAGTTCGCGGACGGTCGCCGCGCACGCCGGATCGTCCGCCAGGTTGACCAGTTCTCGGGGATCGGTCTCGTGGTCGTACAACTGCCGCCCGCCGTCCTTCCAGACGGTGTAGCGCCAGCGGCCACTTCGCACGCTCATGCCGCGCCGACGGTCGCCGGGCTTGCCCACCTCGGTAAACGCCGGCCGCTCGGGAAAGACGTTCCGCAACTCCTCGGAGCCGCAGACGAGCGGAGCCAGGCTCCGGCCGTCGACTCCCGGAGGCACGGAGACTCCGGCCAAGTCGCAGACCGTCGGCAGGAGGTCGATGAGTTCGACGGTGTGGTCCGCGACGGCCCCGGGCCGACCATCCGGCGCGGCGATCACCAACGGCACGCGGGCGCTCTCCTCGAAGAGGCTCGACTTCTGCCACAGTCCGTGCTCACCGAGATGGTAGCCGTGGTCACTCGTGAACACGACGACCGTGTTCTCCTCGAGGCCGAGCCGACGCAGCGCGTCGAGCACGAGTCCCGCCTGCGCGTCGACGAACGACACACTCGCGCGATAGGCCTGCAGCGCCTCGCGACCCAGGTCGCCCGCGAGCCGCTGCTGCTCCGGCTTGTGGCTGCCGAACGCCTCGGCGGGCACGCCCGTGTCGTGATCGGCGGGCACCACCGGCAGCTGCACGCCGGCGAGCGGGTGCTTGGCGAACCACGCCTTCGGCGCCACGTACGGCGTGTGCGGCCGGTAGAAGCCGACGGCCAGAAAGAATGGGGTCTTGTCCCGCGCAAAGGCCTCGAGCCGTTCGACGGCGCGAGCCGCGGCGATCCCGTCGGTCTGCTCGGCATCGGTGCCGTCGGCCGCCAGCCAGCTCACTGTGCCGCCGAATTCACCGGGCCGAAGCGAGAAAATCTGATCCTCGTCGGCCACGTCGCGCCCCTTGGGATTGAAGACGTCGTCCCAGCTCTCAGGATCATCGAGGCCGTCGGTGCCGATCTCCTTGGGCACGCCGTAGTGGTAAAGCTTGCCGATCCGCTCCGTCCGCCATCCGGCGTTTCGGAAGGCCTGCGGCAGCGTGACCACCGTGGGATCGACGTCGCGAAACCGCCGCGCGTTGTCGTGGACTTCCGTATGCGACGGCCTGCGGCCGGTGAGCAGGCTCGCCCGGCTGGGGTTGCACAGCGGGTATTGGCAGTAGGCCCGCTCGAACCGCACACCTCGGGCGGCCAGGGCGTCGATATGCGGCGTGGCCGCCGTCGCGTCGCCATACGATCCCAGCGCGCAGCACAGGTCGTCGCAGACGATGAAGAGCACGTTGCGGCGAGGAGCCTCCGACGCCGCCCCGGCCACGCCCGCCATCAGGAGCGTGGCGATCGCGACGGCCCCCCGCCGCCACCGGCCGGCGCCACCACACCCCGTCGATCCTCTGCGCCGCAGCATGGCACGCGTCCTAGTGTTTCAGCAGATCAGCCACGAATTCCGCATACGCGGGCGCCCGCGCCTCGGGCTTCAGGTCCCGCAGGCCCGCCAGCTTCGGTCGCTGGCCCGCCGCCCAGCCCGGATCGGCCGCCATCCGGGCGTCGGCTGCCGCCAGAAGTTCGTCGGCGTTTCCTTCAGTCGTGGCGGCGGCCGCCGCCACGACACTCCGCACGAACTCCGCGGCCTGTACGTCGGGATTGGGCTCGGCCGGGGCGTCGACGAGCCCGAGCGCCCAGGCGATGCCCTCGGCCGCATGCCGCCGGAACATCGGCTCCCGCCACGTGGCCTCGTTGTGGCCGAAGTTCGTGGAGAACACCCTGCCCTTGCCATACTCGCGGATCCACGACACTGGCACGTGCCACGGCTCCCGCGGGTCGCTCGCGGTCATGTCGAGGCTCACGAGCACGCGGACGTTCTCCGGTACGTAGCGGTCGTCGTACTGGTAGATCTCGTCCTGCCAGCGGAACCGCGCGGGCAACATCGCCGCGATGCGGTGGCCCGGCTCGTGGACGACGAACCCGTGCTCGCCACCCGCCCGCCACGGATGACCGGCGAAATATCCGCCGATCATGGCCACGAAGGCGTCAGAGCCCTTGAACGTGTCGGTCGCCGCGTGAAATCCGACGAAGGCCTTGCCCGAGGCGATCCAGGCCAGGAACGCATCCATGTCGGGAATGGGCAGATCGCCGGTCGTGCTCGCGAAGATCACGCCATCGAAGGCCGCGAGCGTGGCTGGGGAGAAGGCGGTGGCCAGCCGCTCCCGCAGGCCCGACTGCCAGGCGGCCTCGTCCCGCTCGAACGCCTGCCGGGCCGTGCGAAACTCCTCCTGCCGTGTCTGCCACTCCTCCGCGGTCGTCGCCGGGCCGCGCTGCGGCGGCTTGGGCGGCTGCGGCCGGCCGGGAGGCTGCCGCAGCCAATCGAGATGGAACAGGCTCGACTCCCGGCCGATCTCCTCGAGCGCGGCCTCGGCCACGGGGATCGATGCGTGACGGAAGCCGGTGGTGACGCTGACGCACAACAGCCGGCGTGGTGGCTGCTCGGCGACCGCCACCGAGGCTGCAACCGCCACCACGCAGACGATCCACGCCACACGGCCCATCATCGCTCTCCGATGCACCACAAGGAATCGTGGGTCCGCAGGAGGATTCGGCCATCGACGCACGCCGGCGTGGCGACCGTCATCTCACCCACGTCGCCGGTTCCCCGTTCCCGCCACGCTTCGCCACGATCGTCCGGCGGAGGCCAGGCGAGTACGGTGGAGTGGCCATCTTCACGGGTGAGAATCAGCTGGCCATCGACGATGACAGGCGACGAACTGTAGGCGTTGCGGTTGGCCGGCAGCGCATGCCGCACGAGAGTCGCCCCGGTGGTCGGATCGAGGCACTCCACGCTCCCCTTATCGCCACAGATCACGAGCCTGCCGTCCGCGAAGACCGGCGTGGGCACGTCGGCCCCGACGTCGTCGCGGAACCAGGCGACGTGGGTCGCCGTCACGTCGCCGGATCCACCGCGGCGAATCGCCGTCAGTGACGACCCGCGAGCATATGGCGCCACCACGAGATTCCCGGCGGCCACCGGGGAGGCGATCGAACGGAACATGCGATGCTGCGTGGGATTCAGCCCGCCGACCCGCCACAGTTCGTGACCGTCGGCGGCATCATGAGCCGTCACGTGATCGGCCCCCAGCACGACGAGCACCTCCGCCGGCTCGGCGAGACCGGGGTCGCCCGCGAGCACGAGCGGGGTCGTGTAGCTTTGCGCTGATTCCTCCGGTGCGGCGAGGTCGCGGTCGTGTTTCCAGGCGAGGCGACCGGTTTTCTTGTCGAAGGCCACGAGGTAGCTGGGCCCGGTCTGCACGACGGCGACGACGACAGCCGACGCGGTGAGCACCGGCGACGTGCCGAGATCCCACCACAACGTGTCCTCGCCGAAGCGTTCCTGAAGGTTCGTCCGCCAGGCAACGTCGCCGGTGGCGAGATCGAGGCAGGCGAGCTCACCGCTCTTGAAATACACCCATACGCTCGTGCCGTCGGTCACCGGCGAGGGATTGGCTCCGGTGGCCTTCTTGTGCTTGCCGGCGCGCTCCGGCCCGAGCAGCCGCCGCCACGTCTCCCCACCGTCACGGTCGAGGCACACCACGGCATTGCGGCCGTCGACAGCGCAGGTGACCACCACATGATTCCCGGACACCACAGGCGTACTCGCTCCATGGCCCGGAAGTGGCACCCGCCACAACGCATTGGCATCAGGCGACCACGACGTCACGAATCCCCTACCGGCCGCGGCACCCGAGCCGCCGGGACCCCGCCAGTCGGGCCAATCGTCGGCCCGCACCACAGCCGCCAGTGGGATGGCGAGGAGTACGGCGGGGAACGGGAGCAGCGTGTGGGCCCGGACGACGGCGCTCATGGAGACAGAGTGTAGCGTCCGGCCGACAGCCACGGACTTGCGGCCCCCGTCGGTGGCGGCGAGCATGGGACGGCGGGCGGCATGGCCGCTGGCTCGCACTTCCCCGACCGAGAGACTGCATGCGATCCACTCTGCTCGTGCTGCTCATCCTGCTCCTGGTTTGCGGTGCCGGGCCGGCGTCGGCCGCGACCCCCGCGGTGGTCCGACCCAACGTGATCGTCGTGCTCGTCGACGATCTCGGCTGGAAGGATCTCGCCTGCCAAGGAAGCGAGGTTCACGAGACGCCCACCATCGACCGGCTGGCGGCCTCCGGGATGCGGTTCACGAACGCCTACTCCGCCTGCACCGTGTGCTCGCCATCACGGGCGGCACTCATGACCGGACTCTACCCCGCCAGGCTGCACCTCACGGACTGGATCCCCGGTCATGAACGGCTCAAGGCGACACTCCGCATACCCGAGTGGCGGCGGGAGCTTCCCCTCGAGGCCGTGACCGTGGCCGAACGGCTCAAGGCCGCGGGATACGCCACGGCGAGCATCGGCAAGTGGCATCTCGGTGACAAGGATCACGCGCCGGATGCGCAGGGCTTCGACGTGAACGTCGGCGGCACCGACCGCGGCCAGCCGCCGAGCTACCACGCTCCCTATCGGATCCCCACGCTTCCCGAGGGTGCCCGGGGCGAGTATCTGACCGACCGCGAGGCGATGGAGGCCCAGCAGTTCATCCGCGCCAACCGCCAGGAGCCGTTCTTCCTGTACCTGGCCCATCACGCAGTTCACGCGCCGATCGAGGGGAAGAAGATCGCAGCCGCGAAGTATCGCATCAAGGGAGCCGGCATGGACGAGCGGCATGCCAACTACGCGGCGATGATCGAGAGCGTCGATGACGCGCTCGGAAAGATCCTGGCCGAATTGGACACCGCGAGCATCAGCGACCGCACCCTCGTCGTGTTCACGAGCGACAACGGGGGGGTGGCGACCCTGGCGGACAACACCCCACTGCGGGCAGGCAAGGGCTCCGCCTACGAGGGCGGCGTGCGGGTGCCGCTGATCGTGTCGTGGCCGGGCGTGGTGAAGGCCGGATCCACGAGCGACGTCCCGGTGATCACCTGCGACATCCCAGCCACCATCCTCGACGTCACGGGGGTCGGCGGGGATCCAGCCCGGCCACTGGACGGCGTCAGCCTGGCGTCGGTCCTTCGGGGTGGCACGCTCGACCGCGACGCACTCTATTGGCACTACCCCCACTACCATCCAGGCGGCGCCACGCCGCACAGCGTGATCCGCGCCGGCTCCCTGCGGCTCATCCACTTCTACGAGGACGGGCACGACGAACTCTACGATCTGGCGAAGGATCCGGGGGAACGGTCGAACCTCGCGACCGACCGTGCCGCCGACACCGAGGCACTGCGGGCGAAACTCGACGCCTGGCTCGCCGACGTCGGCGCGCAGTTCCCCACCCGCAAGGAAGCCGGCGGCGTGCCCCTGCCGCCAGAGCCAACGCCATCCGCCGCGACCCCCTGACGCAGCCCAGACGATTCCCACGTGATCCTCGCGCGTCACCGCGCCTGTCCCGGCGTCGGGGATGCCCCCCGCGCGGAAAGATCACGTGTGCGCCCTATTGAGGGGTTGCCCCAGGCCACCCGCACGGCCCGTGCGTTTGCAGCACCGCCGACGATCCGGTTGAATACCGGCCCGATCCATCAGGCCCACCGCCCGGAGACCCACCATGGCCAAGAAGACCATCGCCGACCTCGACCCCGCCGGCAGAGCGATTCTCGTCCGCGTCGATTTCAACGTGCCCCAGGACGACTCGGGTCACATCACCGACGATCGGAGAATCCGCATGGCCCTGCCGACGATCACGTCGATCCTCGACCGGGGCGGCAAGGCGATCCTCATGTCACACCTCGGCCGCCCTGCAGGCAAAGGTTTCGAGGCCGAGTTTTCTCTGGCGCCCGTGGCCACGCGGCTGGCAGAACTGCTCGGCCGTCCCGTCGCCATCGCCGCTGACACCGGCGGCCCCGACTCACACACCAAGGCGCGGGCCCTCCCGGCCGGAGGCGTGCTCGTGCTGGAGAACGTCCGCTTCAACAAGGGCGAGAAGAAGGGGGACGACCCGGCCTACGTGGCGGGCCTCGCGAGTCTCGCCGATGGGTATGTCAACGACGCCTTCGGCACCTGTCACCGCACCGAGGCGAGCATGCACGCGGTCCCGGTGGCGATGAAGGCGGCCGGCAAACCCGCCGTCAGCGGCTTCCTCGTGGAAAAGGAGATCCGCTATCTGGCCGACGCGATCGCGCACCCGAAGCGGCCCTTCGTGGCGATCCTCGGCGGCAAGAAGGTGTCGGACAAGATCGCCGTGATCGAGAATCTGCTCTCGATCTGCGACCACGTGCTCATCGGTGGCGCGATGGCCTACACGTTTTCGCTGGCCCAGGGAGGCCGGACGGGAAAATCGCTCGTGGAGCCCGACAAGGTGGATCTGGCGAAGTCGCTGCTCGCGAAAGCGGCGGGCAAACTCGTGCTCCCCGTCGACACGCACTGCGCCGACGAGTTTTCGGCCACCGCGAATCGGCGCACCGTGAAGGCGGGGATGATCCCCGACGGTTTCGAGGGCCTCGACATCGGCCCGGAGACGGCGGATCGCTACGCGGCCATCATCCGCTCGGCAGGCACCGTCGTCTGGAACGGTCCGATGGGCGTCTTCGAGTTGCCCCCCTTCGATGCCGGCACGAAAGCCGTGGCAGATGCGGTCGCAGACGCGACCACGCGTGGCGCGGTGACGATCATCGGTGGCGGTGATTCGGCAGCCGCCGTCGAGCAACTCGGCTACGCCGACAGGGTGAGCCACGTCTCGACGGGAGGCGGTGCATCGCTCGAAATGCTCGAAGGCAAGGCATTCGCGACCGTGGCGATCCTGGACGAGCGCTGACCGTCAGCGGCTGGCAGTTTCGCGGGCCAGCGGCCTGGACGGTCGGGCGGCAACGTAGTCGCGGTCGAACCCGCTCAATCGGGCCAGCGGCACATCCACCGTGCAGCCGTCGCTCGTGAGGATCTCCACAGCGTCACCGTGCATGCCGACGAGACGACCGACCACCGCCGACGACGCGGTGTCGTCGATCCAGCGACGAAATGGCTCTGCGGATGCGGCCGGGTTCCCAGGCAGCTGCGCTCCGGCGGCCGGTGGATCCACGGAGGGGGCGACATCAGGCGGTGCGTCATCGGCCGGGAGGGCATCCTGATCGGCTGGAGTCGCACCGTCGGGCACGTCGGAGTCGGTGGCATCGGCAGCCGCCTCGTCGGCCTCCTCGAAGGCATTTCTGGGGCGCGGCTCCGCGGGAGCCTCCTCAGCCAGCGACTCCGGGATCGCGGCGGGTGGTTCCGACACGTCGGTGACATGCGGAGCAGGCTCGACGGCAGGTGTGTTGGGGGCCGGCATCTCCAGTTCGGCCTCCGGGACGGCGGACTCGGCGGCTGATGCGGGCGCCACGGGCTCGAGATCGGGCACGGTCGCGGCCACCGGTGCTGGAGTGGCAGTGGGCGACTCGGACACCTCGACCGCTCCCGGATGGTCGGCCACGGCCGTATCCACGACCACGGTTTCGTCGCCGCAGGAGAGCCATGCTCCACAGGGCATCACCTCACCGCTGGAGCAGGGTTCGACCCAGACCAACGGCCCGACCGCCCATGCGTGGTCGCAGTTGAAGGTCGGCTCTGTCGCCGCTTCGACGCACCACGGCCAGCCGGCGATTTCGACCGCTACCGGCGGTTCACAGGCCGGCGTCGCGTGGTGCCACCTCCGCAGGTGGCCACAAGCCCGGGCGGCGTCGATCGAGAGCGAAAGCGTGAGCACTCCGACGAGCAGGCTGTGCAGGTACCGACGCACGGAGGCACCTCGAGAGCGGGAAACGGGACGACCCTGCGTCCTTGGAGTGTCATGCTAATTCCCGCGATTCCCCCCCGCAAATCGACGGGGTCGGCCGCCGAACGAGCGGCCGACGCGTGCCGACCGCGTCTCGTGCACTGAAATCGGCGTCTCCCAACGTAGCGCGGGCCGGAGCGACTTTTGCCGCTCCGGCCCGCCACCGTGAATCGAGCCTGTCGACCGCCTGCGAACGGGGTAGAACACTGCGAGACTGATGCGGATCGGGCCCAGGGGCCCGAGCCGCGGCACACGGCCGCGAAACTGCCCAAAAGCCTTTCAGGGGATCCGGATCAACGCGTTGGGGTTGGCACCTCCGACGGGACGCGGCGACAGGTCGAAGATCGATGCTGGAAGGTTCGTCCTCAGCCGGCCCGGAACTGAAGCAGATCATCCGCGGTGGCGCACGACCGTCACAGCCGGCAGTCCGCTCAAGGACGTCGCCGGAATTCGCCAGGAATCGTCGATGACCGAGCGCCGGCTGACCTTCGCCCCCCGCGGCCACATGCTCACCAACACGGCGGTCTGGTCGCCCGATTCCCGCTGGCTCGTCTTCGACACCCGCTCCGCAATCGACGGCTCGGTATTCGATGGCACGCAGATCGGCCGGGTGGACGTCGTCACCGGACGGGTCGAGACGCTCTACGAGTCGCGCGCCGGCGCATGCTGCGGAGCCGTGACGGCCAGCCCCGCCGACGATCGCGTGTTCTTCATACTCGGCCCCGAGCGGCCCTCCGCCGACTGGTCCTACGGTCCCACCCGTCGCCAGGGTGTGATCGTGCATGCGTCCCGTCCCGGTTTCGCCGCACCGCTCGACGCCCGAGACCTCGTCGCGCCCTACACTCCCGGCGCGCTCCGCGGCGGCACGCACGTGCATGTCTGTCACGGAGACGGCACACTCGTGAGTTCCACCTACGAGGACGCCGTGCTGGAGACACCACTCATCCACGCCTCCTCACGACTCGCCGTTCCGCGTTCACGGCAGCGGAACATGCGCGGCGTGGCGGTGAGCGTGTGTGGTCGGCCGGTTCGTGTGCCCGCGACCCACGACCGCAACCATGATGGCACGGCCTTCACGGTGCTCGTCACCGAACTCACCGATGACCCGCGGCCGGGCAGCGATGAGATCTCCCGCGCGTGCGAGGAGGGCTGGATCGGTGTCGCCGGTTACGACCGTGGCGATGGGACACGGCAGCGGCACGCGCTCGCGTTCCAGGGCACCGTCACCGCCACCACGGGTGCCGTCTATCCGGAGGTATTTCTCGTCGATCTGCCCGACCACCCGCGCGACCTCGAGATCCCAGGCGCCCGGCCGCTCGCCGGCACGCCCACGACCCGTGCCGCCCCACCCCGAGGCCTCGTGCAGCGACGACTCACGCACACCGCCGACCGATCGCACCCGGGCCTCTCAGGCCCGCGACACTGGCTGCGGTCGAGCCCCGACGGCTCACGGATCGCCTGTCTCATGTGCGACGAGGCCGGCGTCGTGCAACTCTTCACGGTGAGCCCCTGTGGCGGGGAGCCATCGCAACTCACGCGCGATCCCTGGCCAGTCGCGAGTGCATTCAGTTGGAGCCCCGCCGGCGACCGGATCGCCTACGTCGCCGACGGCAGCGTGATGACCGTGGACGCGTCGACCGGGGAAAGCCGCAGGCTCACCCATCCCACGACCGGCCCGACCGCGCCGAGACCCGAGGCCTGCGTATTCGCCCCCGATGGGAAAGCCATCGCGTACATGCGAACCCTGCCGACTGCCGCCGGTGCGTTGAACCACATCTTCGTCACACCGGCCGATTGACACCGGCCGGGGCCACACCATGCGGTTCACGAACAGCCCATGCTGTTCCCGCAGTTGTGGCACAGGTAGCAGTTGCCGTTCCGGACCGTGATCGACCCGCAGTTCTCGCAGGCCGGCGCGTCGATCTGAAACTTTGCGAACTGCGTCTGCCGATCCGCCGGACTGGCCGCCGGATCGACGGCCATCTTCAGGCCGGCCCGTTCGAGCAGCATCGCAGCCGCACCGCCGCCGTGACCGTTCGCACCCTTGATGCCCGTGCCGCCGGGATGCCTGCCGCGCGACGGGCTCTCGCCCGCCACCGCCCGCCCGTTCGTCGTGGTGGCCTTCCCGTGGCCATCGGCCAGCCCGCTCGCCGTCGTGGCGGCGGGCTTCCGCTCACTTTCCGTATCACCGCTCCCCGCGGCGGCCTCCCCGCCGCCGCCGTCATGACCGCCGGGCCGGTTTGCTTCCCGGTAGCCGGGAATGAACTCGGTACCGAGCCAGCGAAAGAGGTAATCGACCAGGCTCTTGGCCACCGGAATGTCGGGGTTCTTCGTGTATCCCCACGGCTCGAAGCGGGTGTGCGAGAACTTCTTCACGTACACCTCGAGCGGCACCCCGTATTGCAGGCTCATCGACACGCTCGTTCCGAACGCATCCATGAGGCCGCCGATCGTGCTGCCCTCCTTCGCCATGGTGATGAACAACTCGCCCGGCCGACCATCGTCGTACAGGCCGACGGTGATATAGCCCTCGTGGCCACCCACGTTGAACTTGTGGGTCACGCTGCGGCGGGTGTCGGGCAGCCGCTCCCGACGCGGCGCGGCCGTCACCTTGGCCGCCGCCTTGTCGCCCTCCGAACTCGTATTGAGGGGCTGGCTCTCCTTCGAACCGTCGCGGTAGATCGCAAGCGCCTTGAGTCCCAGCCGCCAGCCCTCCATGTAGGCCCCGGCGATGTCCGCGGGCGTCGTCTCCCGCGGCATGTTGACGGTCTTCGAAATCGCGCCGGAGATGAAAGGCTGCGCCGCCGCCATCATCTTCACGTGCGCCTCCCAGGCGATGCTCCGCTGACCGAGCCGCGGCTTGAAGGCACAGTCGAACACCGACAGGTGCTCGACCTTGAGTCCAGGCGCACCTTCGATCGTGTCGTTCTTGTCGATGAAGGCCAGAATCCCCTCCACGGCGGGCTCGTCGTAGCCGAGCGTCCGCAGGGCCAGCGGCACGGTCTGATTGACGATCTTGAGCATGCCGCCGCCGGCAAGTTGCTTGTATTTCACCAGTGCGATGTCGGGTTCGATGCCAGTCGTGTCGCAGTCCATCAGGAACGAGATCGTGCCGGTCGGCGCGAGCACGGTCGCCTGGGCGTTGCGGTAGCCGTGGCGGCGACCGCCGGCGAGCACGTCATCCCATATCTTCCGAGCCGCGTCGTGGAGATACCTCGGGCATGAGGAATCGATTTTCTCCACCGCATCGCGGTGCATCTGCATCACGTTCAGCATCGGCTCACGGTTGGCCGCGAAGCCTTCGAAGGGACCGACCGCCGCCGCCAGTTCGGCGCTGGTTCGGTTGGCCGCACCGTGCAGGATCGCCGTGAGCGCCCCGCACAGGCCACGCCCGGCGTCACTGTCGTAGGCGAGGCCGTCGGCCATCAGCAGGCTACCCAGGTTCGAATACCCCAGGCCCAACGGCCGGTAGAGGTGGCTGTTGCGGGCGATCTTCGGCGTGGGGTAGCTGGCGTGGTCGACGAGGATCTCCTGAGCCACGAAGAACAGCCGACAGGCCGCGGCAAACCGCTCGACGTCGAAGGCGCCATCGGGCTTGCGAAACTTCATCAGATTGATGCTGGCGAGATTGCAGGCCGTATCGTCGAGAAACATGTACTCGGAGCAGGGATTCGACGCATTGATGCGGCCGGAGGTGGGGCAGGTGTGCCACCGGTTGATGGTCGTGTCGTATTGCACGCCGGGGTCGCCGCACTGCCAGGCACACTCGGCCATCCGGTTCATCACCTCGCGGGCCTTGAAGCTCGGGCCCGCCTTCGACGGGTCGGTCACCCACCGGGTGGTCCAGGTGTCGTCGCGGTCGCAGGCCTCCATGAAGTCGTCGGTGAGGCGGACCGAGAGATTCGCGTTCTGGAACAGGATCGAACTGTAGGCCTCACCGTTGAAGTTGGAGTCGTAACCCCCCTTCTCGATGAGCACGCGGGCCTTTTTCTCCTCCTTGGCCTTGCACTCGATGAATTCCATGATGTCGGGGTGGTGGATCTTGAGCGACTGCATCTTGGCCGCCCGGCGGGTCTTGCCGCCGCTCTTCACCACGGCCGCCACCTGGTCATAGACACGCATGAACGAGAGCGGGCCCGAGGGCTTGCCGCCACCGGCGAGCTTTTCCCGCTGGCTGCGAAGCGTGGACAGGTCGGTGCCCGTCCCGGAGCCGAACTTGAAGAGCATGGCCTCGCTACGGGCGAGATCCATGATGTCTTCCATCGTGTCCTTGACGCTCTGGATGAAGCAGGCACTTCCCTGCGGGTATTCGTAGGGATTGTCAGGCATGACGACGTCACGCTTCGCCTCGTCCCACCGCCAGTTACACGGGGCTCCCTTGACGCCGTACTGATCATGGAGGCCGACGTTGAACCACACCGGCGAATTGAACGCACCGTGCTGGTGGACGCAGAGCCAGGCGAGGTCGCGGTAGAAGTTCTCGCCGTCCTGCTTCGACTTGAAATAGCCGTCGCGAATGCCCCAATCGGCGATCGTGCGGGCCACCCGGTGCACAAGCTGCTTGACGGAATGCTCCCGCTCTGGCGTGTGGATTTCACCGTAGAAATACTTGCTGACGACGACGTTCGTGGCCAACTGGCTCCAGGCGGCCGGAATCTCACACGCCGGCTGCTCGAAGAGCACCTTGCCGTCCTCCCCCTTGATGGCAGCCGTGCGGAGTTCCCACTCGGTGGTGTCGAACGGGCTGTCGACGTCGGCCGGGCAGAAGGTGGGGCGGATTTCGAGCGCCGTCCGTCCGGGGGTCTGCGTGGAGCCTGCCGGAGCAGAAACGGTGCCACCGAGGGTGGCGGACGGGTCGAAAGCAGCCATGTCGAATGCTCCTTGCGGCGAAAGTGTCGAGCCTGGGAAGTATACTTGCGTATAGTCGTCCTGCAAGCGTGATCGGTCGGCAGGCAGGGGCGAATTGAATCGTTCGGCGGCCCCTGGGGGCGGGCAACCGCGATGGCCTGAAAAAGCAGCTCCTTCTGCGTGCTATCGCAAGATGTTGTGGTGGTCGATCCGCCGACCCCAGCCTGTTGGCCGGGGCGTGAATGTATCGCGGGTGCCTACCACGTCAAGCGGTGAAACAAGCAGGAGCAAATCGGGCCGAAAAAGCGGATTTCAGGTGTCTCGGAAGGATGCTGGCATGCCGTGGTGGCAACAGCCCGCACGAGGGGGTCGGCTCGTGGACTCGCCCACGAGCCGCGACGCCGCGACAATGGTCGGCCGGAAGCCCGTCGGAATCCGGCCGCCGACCGCCCCTTCGACCCGAGGAGACGCCCTGTGACACACCTCCCTTCCGTGGCCCGCCCTCTCGACGGCATCCGCATGCTCGTGTTTGTCGGCGACGACTACGAGGATCTGGAACTCTGGTATCCGAAACTCCGTCTCGAGGAAGCCGGCAGCCACGTGACCGTGGCTGGCTCGATGCAGGGCCGCACCTACTCGGGAAAGCACGGATATCCATGCACGAGTGACGCCGCGCTCGGCGACATGGAGGCGGCCGACTTTCACGGCATCGTGATTCCGGGGGGCTGGATGCCGGACAAGTTGCGGCGCGACGAGAAGGTGCTCGATCTCGTCCGCGAATTCGCCGCGCACGGGAAACTCGTGGCCGCCATCTGCCACGGCGGCTGGATCCCGATCTCGGCGGGCGTCTATCGGGGCGTACGGGTGACCGGGAGCCCCGGCATCAAGGACGATCTCGTGAACGCCGGCGCCGTCTGGGAAGATACGCCCGTCGTCGTCGACCGACACTTCGTGTCGAGCCGCAAACCGGCCGACCTGCCGGCCTTCATGGCCGCAATCGTGGACGTCCTCGCAGGTGTCGCGGCGGCGTGATGCGACTCGCTCCCCGACATCGGGCAGTCGCACGCCGTTGAGCGGCGGCCCTGCAAGCCCGGAGGTGCGAGCACCGGGCAGGGAAGGGCAACCTTGGCTTGCCCCCCCGGCCCAAGCGAAAATCGGCAGGACGCCGATGTTTCGCGTGGAGTTCAGTACCACAGTCCGGCGCGCAGGAGGAACGTGTCGCTGGGGCGGTAGTCGGCGGTGTCCGTGACGTAGTACTCGACGAGTCGGCCGGTCACCCAGCCAGTCTCGACGCGCCAACTTGCGCCAAGATCCGTGGGACGGCGCTCCCAGCCGACGAGCAGTCGGTAGTCGTGATAGACGACGACGTCATTGACGCCCGAGTCGCGGCGGACGGCCCATTGGTTGCCGCCGAACTCCCCGGCCAGATAGACCCATTGGGCGGCACGGTCGCCGTCCGCGACCCGCCACGCAAACCGTGGCCGCGGAAAGACGATCTCGAAGCGTCGGTCGTCGCTCGGCGTCCAGATGAGGCCGCCCGCTGGCAGGACATTGACGTCGTAGCGGTCGAGGTAGATGAGCCCCGCCGCCACCCGGAGGTTCTCGGTCCACTCCCAGGCTCCGAAGCCGTGGCCGGTGATTCGGAAGGCCTGTGACGTGTCGTTGACGAAGTCGCTGTACCAGCCCGGGGCGACGGCGATGTCGACACCGAAACGATCGCCGATCTTTCGCATCCAACGAGCCTGGAGCCACGATTCATAGAGTTGTGCCGGCAGCCCGGGATCCATCGGCCCGGGCACCTCGTCGATGAACGTCGTGCCGAAGCCGGGCGTGAGGAGGAGCGGCGAGTTGATCGTCGGCGCCGGCACGCCGATCGTGAGCGACGTGTCGAGGGTCGTGAGGCCGAGGCCATCGGATCCCAGCCGCGGCAGTTCTGTCACCGTGCCGATCACCTGCTGGAGCGCCCCCGGCTTGGCTCCCGGCGGGAGTTTGCGTCCGGCGGGCGGCTCGAACTCCTGCCGCGGTTGGCCAGGGGGTGCGACGTCGTCGGGCAGCAGCGGCTCGGTGAGATCCTGGGGATCGCCAAGTGCCGCGAGCCGGATCTTCGATGTCTCCTCGACCGACGGCAGCGGAACGACCTCCTCGGCGCGGCCGCCCGCATGCATCCAGGCGAGCTGCCACGCGACCACGAAGAGGGTGGTGGCGATGTGTCGTCGCATCCCTGCGGGCCTCCTCCGGCTCAGGCGACGCACGGCTGGACGCCGTGCGACGCGGGCCTGGGCAACCTCGGCTTGACCAGCGCCCGCGAAAGCCGGCGGGGCCATGGATGGGCTCATGTCACGCCGTCGCATCCCTGCGGGCCTCCTCCGGCTCAGGCGACGCACGGCTGGACGCCGTGCGTCGCGGGCCTGGGCAACCTCGGCTTGACCAGCGCCCGCGAAAGCCGGCGGGGCCATGGATGGCCCGCCGGCGCTCTATTTAGTTCAGTAAGCCAGCCCCAGGCGAAACATGATCGTGTCGGGCAGGTTGACGATCTGTGGCGGGCCGTCTACGTAGAACAACTGCCGGTAGAAGACGTAGCCGACCTCCATGTTGCCCGCCAGACCCGTCGCCGCCAGCGGCACGAACTCGGTGCCCAGCGCGATGCGGATGTCGTTGTAGTCGAATGGCGTGATCATGTTGTAGAGCGACGTGTTGCGGCGAAACGTCCAGGCGCCGCCGCCGTATTCACCCGACACGTAGCCCCACCAGTTGTGGCGACCCGAGTTCATGTAGCGCCACGACGCCTTGGGGGCCGGGAAAAAAATGTCGTAGCGCGAGTCCGCGTTCGGCGTCCACGTGGCGCCGAGGGCCGGCAGGAGCTTCACCTGGTTGCGGTCGAGATAGACGATTCCCGCCTTGGCCTGCCAGGTGGGCGTCATCTGCAGGGTGCCGATGGCGCGGCCCATGATGCGCCAACTGTCCCACACGAGCACGTCCCAGTTGGTGTAGATGCCGACGCGGATGCCGAGCTCGGCTCCGAAGACCGGCGTGAACTTCGGGTTCCATGCGGCGTCGATGAAGACGTCGTAGGTGTTCGGCGGCAGGTCGGCCAACTGCGTGGCCGTGGTCACGGGGCCATCCCAGAGCTGCAGACCGAAGCCCGGTGTGACGAGCAACGGCGCATGGTTCAGATTCACCGGGGAGTTGTGGAAGAACGGCAGGGCGAACGTGGCGGTCGTGTCGAGTTCATTGATGCCCACGTTGAGGCCCTGGCCGTTGCCGAGCAGATAGGCCCAGCTGCCGCGCAGGCCCTGATAGACGTGCATCGTCTGCGCGTAGGTCTGCTGGAAACCCGACTGCTGCGGATAGGCGGGGTTGGCGAGCGCGGCCGAGCCCTGCGTGGGCACCAGCGGCGGCTGCGCCGCCGGGTAGCCGGGATAGCCGGGCTGGCCACTGATCGCCGACGGCGCCCAGATCGAAGGAGGTGCCGTCGCGCCGGGCGCCGCCGGGAACACCTGCGGCTGGGCGGCGTACGGATCCCATGCCGACGGCGGCGGCGGCATGGTCTGGGCAATCCGATCGAGCGACGAGGCGGCCGGGGGGGGCAGCTGGGCGGTCTGCGCACGAACCCGCCCTGCCGTCGCCATCGCGATGGCGGCCATGGTCGCCGAGAAGAAGACCGTCCGCATCATGCGCACGCACCGCCATCCGTCCGCGTGAAATCCCCGCGGGAGAGGCTTGGTCGACGCGACTCCCGCGTCCGGGAGCCACCGACGCGGAGGGGGGTACCGCGCACCACCGCGGAGGGTCAAGGTCGCGGCCGAACTACACTCCACGTATGCCTGCGCCCCCACCCCAGATTGCCTCCCACGCCGAATCGCTCGACAGCGCCGCACTGACGGCGGCCGGCTTCGCGACCATCGTGCACCGCGCTGCCGTCGGATCGACGATGGACGAGGCACGACTGCTGGCCGACGATCCGGCGATGCGGCTACCGGCCCTCGTCGTCGCGGATCAC
The DNA here is from genome assembly GCA_903919035.1 of uncultured Planctomycetaceae bacterium. Lineage (GTDB taxonomy): Bacteria > Planctomycetota > Planctomycetia > Pirellulales > UBA1268 > QWPN01. Next base: position 47,513 of record CAIXGY010000003.1, read on the forward strand.
CAGGTTGCGGGACGAGGCCGGCGCGGGGCCGGCTGGTGGCAGGCTGCGGGCGCCCTCGCGGCGAGCATCGTCATCGACGGTGACGGGGCGGGGCCGCCGCGGCCGATCTGGGCCCTCGCCTGCGGCGTCGCGTTGGCGGAAGCGATCCGGGCGCTGGAGCCGGGCATCGAGGCCCTCGTCCGCTGGCCCAACGACGTCGAGGTGGCGGGGCGCAAACTCGCGGGCATCCTCGTCGAGACGGCAGCGCACGGTCGCGCGGTGATCGGCATCGGCATGAACACGTCGGGAAGCGCCACGATGGCGCCGGCCGCCGTGGCGTCTCGCGTGGTCACGCTCCCGGACCTGGTCGGCCGCACACTCGGGAGAACGGCGGTCTTGGGTGAGTTCCTGCCCCGGCTTCGCCCGCTGCTCGAGGCGATCCGTCACGACCCGATCGGTTTGCAACCCCGCTACCGGCCGCTGTGCGCGCTCGAGGGCAGGATCGTCACGCTCCATGCGGCCGCCGAGCGCCACACCGGCCTGTGCCGCGGCATCGCCGGCGACGGGGCCCTCGTGATCGACACCCCCTCCGGACGCCGGACATTCGCCAGCGGCAGCCTCACCGATCCGGGGGACGTCTGGCCTGGCGGGGAGGTTTGAAGAGTTCCGCCGTCGTGGCCGGCTCGGGTATCATGCTCCGCGGCAACCAATCCCGGAGATCTTCGTCCATGCGCCGCCGCGCCTGCCTTGTCGCCCTCGCCGCCCTTCTCACCCTTCCGGAGCTCATCGTGGCCAACGCCCAACAGGACAACACCGCCCCCAACCTTCCTGCCGGCGCTGGCAAAGTCGATGCCGACGCGCCCAAGGCGTTCCTCGCCACCTCCTCGGGACTCAAATACCGCGTGCTCCGCAAGGGCACGGGCGAGATGCCGAAGGCGACGAGCACCGTGAAGGTGAACTATCACGGCTGGCTCGACGACGGAAAGGTGTTCGACAGTTCCTACGAGCGTCGGGAGCCGATCGAATTTCCCCTGAACGGCGTGATCCCCGGCTGGACCGAGGGCATGCAACTCGTCGCACCGGGCGGCATGATCGAGCTCGAGATCCCCTCGAAGCTCGGCTACGGGGCCCGAGGGATCCCTGGCGTGATCCCCCCGGGCGCGACCCTGCACTTCCTCGTCGAACTCATCGAAGTGCGATAACAGCCGCACGAAACAGCCGGAGCGCGGCGCCGGTGGTGCGTGAAAGCCGGCGAGGTGCGCGCCCCTCGGCGACCCGGCTCGCCTGTGATCCTCGTGCGGAGGGAGGTATCTCGTTCACAGCCGGCCTCCGCGCCCAACCGGCACGGTTCTGACCACACCATCTCGTCGGACGCTCGCTGCGTCGCGACCAATCCGCCTGCGGCGGATCGGTGCCCGGTCTCTGCCGTCTCGCGGGGCTGGGCAGACCCGATCCTGCCTCGCTTCCGTGGGGAGAGGCGTGTGGTATGCCCGTGCCGTCGAGCCGGCGTTGCTGGCCGAGCGCAGCCACGATGGCGAAGCGAGGGCAGCATCGAGTGAGTGACGGGCACGACGCCCGTCGCGAACGTCCGAGCGAGACGGCACGGGCATCCACCACGCCGGTTGGGCTCACGGACGATCTGGGGCTTCGGCAGGTAGGAGCGCAGGTGAGCCGGATCAGACGTCGAGGTTCTTGACGTCCAGCGCGTGCCGCTCGATGAACTCGCGACGCGGTTCGACCTTCTCGCCCATCAGCACCCGGAACAGGTCGTCGGCCGCGGCCGCATCGGACATCGTGACCCGCAGCAGCGTGCGGTTGGCCGGGTCGAGCGTCGTCTCCCGCAGCTCCTCGGCGTTCATTTCACCAAGGCCCTTGAAGCGGGTGATCGAGAGCCCCTTCTCACCGGCCCGCCGCACCGCCGTGAGCAGGCCGCGGAGATCCTCGAGACCGATCTGGTTGTCGCCGCGCCGGAGCGTGTAGCGCGGTTCCTCCGAGCCGGTGCGATCCTGCGGCATGAGGGCGTCGATCCCGAATCCCATCGCCTCGAGTTCCTTGAGGCCCGCGTTCACGCTCCGCACCTCGTGGAGGTCGATCACCACGAGTTGATCGTCGCCGGTGCCGGGCGCCGTGCCGGGCGTGGTGTCGCCGGCCGCCACCGCCTCTTCGATCCGGCCCACCGCCAGCGACCCACCGGCGGCCTGCTCCTTGCCCTTCACGAAGGCCTCGAGTTCGTCGCGACTGGTGAACCACCGCTCCTCGAGGCCGTAGTAGGCGTGGTACATCGGCAACTTCCCCGAGGTCGCATCCCGCCGCGCGGCATGATCGCGGAGGCTGATGCCCCGCTTCTCGAGCGCCACGAGCGCGTCCTCGAGGCCGGCGAGCGTGCGGCAGAGCTTTTGCATCTCGTCGCCGGCGATCTCCCGGCCGTCACCCGGCAGAAAAACGCCCTCACCGAGTCCCTGGTCGAGGAGTTGTGTCTTCATCTCCTCCTCCGTCTGCACGTAATAGACGGTCTTCTTCGACCGCACCCGGAACAGCGGCGGCTGGGCGACGTAGACATGGCCGGCGGCCACGAGTTGGTACATCTGCCGGTAGAAAAAGGTGAGCAGGAGCGTGCGGATGTGTGAGCCGTCGACGTCGGCGTCGGTCATGATCACGACCTTGTCGTAGCGCCGCTTGCCGAGGTCGCTCTCCTCGCCGATCCCGGCGCCGATGGCCGAGATCACGCTCCGCACCTCCTCGTTGGCGAGCACCTTGTCGTCGCGGCTCTTGTAGGCGTTGATGATCTTGCCGCGCAGCGGCAGGATCGCCTGATACTCACGGTGCCTGCCCCCCTCGGCACTGCCGCCGGCGCTGTCTCCCTCCACGAGGTAGAGCTCGCACTTCTCCACGTCGCGGCTCGTGCAGTCGCGAAGCTTGCCGGGCAGGCCGCCACCGGAGAGGGCCCCCTTCCGTTCCCGCAGGAGCTGCTTCGCCTTCTTCGCCGCCTCGCGGGCCTCGGCCGCGAGCACACCCTTCTGCACGATCGACTTGGCGCTCTTCGGGTTCTCCTCGAGGTACCTGGCGAGGTGATCGCCGACCGCGGAGTTGATGATCCCCTCGACCTCGCCGTTGCCCAGTTTCGTCTTCGTCTGGCCCTCGAACTGCGGATGCGGCACGCGGACACTGATCACGGCGGTCAGCCCCTCGCGGACGTCCTCTCCGGTCGGCACGAGATCCTTGTAGAGGCCGCTCTTCTTGCCGTAGGCGTTGAGCGCCCGCGTGAGCGCCGCGCGGAAGCCGGACACGTGCGTGCCGCCTTCGGTCGTCGAGATGTTGTTGACGTAGCTGTGGAGGCTCTCGGTGTATTCGCCGGTGTACTGCAGGGCGATGTCCCAGGTGACGCCCTCGCCGGAGCCCTTGATCGTGATCACGTCGGACTGGATCGGGTCGCTCGCCTTGTTGAGATGCTCGACGAACTCCTCCACGCCCCGCTCGTAGTGGTATTCCTCCGTGTTGCCGCTGGCCGAGTCGGTGAACGAGATCCGCACGCCCGAGTTGAGAAAGGCGAGTTCGCGGAGTCGGCGCGAGAGGATGTCCCAGGAAAACTTCGTCTGCGGGAAGATCTGGGGGTCGGGCTTGAACGTCGTCTTCGTGCCGGTGCGGAGCGTGGTGCCCATCTTCCGCACCGGGCCGGTCGGCTCGCCGCGCTGATACTCCTGCTGCCAGACGTGGCCCTCACGGGAAACCTCGACCTCGCACCATTCCGAAAGGAAATTCACCACCGTCACGCCGACACCGTGGAGGCCGCCCGAGGTCTGGTAGGCGCCCTTCTCGAACTTGCCGCCGAACTTCAGCACGGTCATGACGCCCTCGAGCGTCGAGACGTCGCGATCCATCTCCTCGGAGAGTTGGGGATGGCGATCGGTGGGGATGCCGCGGCCGTCGTCCTCGACCGTCACGCTTCCATCCACGTTGACGGTGACACCGACGTGCTTCGCGTGGCCCGCCATGCACTCGTCGATGGAATTGTCGACCACTTCGTAGACGAGGTGATGGAGACCGCGAGAGGTGTTGTCACCGATGTACATGCCGAACCGCTCGCGAACGTGCTCCCGGTCGGAAAGATGCTTCAAGTCGGCCGAGGTGTATTCCTGCGGCGTCTGGTCGGCGGTCATGGGGAGTCTCCGGAATGTGGTTCGGTAATGTGGTGTCGCGCCGACCGCCGTCAATCGGCGGCGAGGCGGCAACGAATGTCGGTGATGCCCGCGTCGGGCGCGAGGGATTGGAGTCGCGACACGAGATCTCGCTTCTGAAATCCCAACTCCTGCACGTGGGCCGAATGGCGGACGAACACCTCGAGCACCCCACGACGCACGAGGCCGGGCCGCGAGAGCCCTTTGAGGGCCGGGGGCACCGCGGCATCCCAGGCGGCCGCGAGGGCGGCCGAACCCTGCTCGCGGTCGTACCCCTGCCGCGCCATGAGCCGCGACACGAGGCGACCGATCGCCAACGGACCGGAGGTGGGACGGGGTGTGGGGGCGGATGAAAACTGCATGGTCGGTGGTCGAAGGGCAGGATCAGTCGACGGCCAACGGCATGATCACGTAGCCGTATCCATCGTCGGTGCGGCAGACGCAGGCGCTCTGCGGGTCGGTGATCTCGACCACGACGGTGGAACCCCCGTCGAGGACGCGAAGGAAGTCGCCCACGAATCGGGGGTCGAGTTTGATCCGCACCGCGGCCCCGGCGTGATCCAAGGGCAGCTCGACGCGGCTCTCGCCGGTTTCGGCGGAGCGACCGGAGAGCACGAGTTGGCCGGGCTCGAATGAGAAATCGACCCCCTTCGACTGCTCGCTCGTGACGATCGCCGCCTGACGCACGGCCGCCAGGAACGGTGCCGCCGGGAGACTCACCCGAATGGCGTCGGGACGCTCCGGGAAGACGTCTCGCCACCGCGGAAACCGACCCACCACGAGCCGTGCAGAGATCGTGGTCGAGCCGGAACGGACCAGGATTTCGTTCGTGTCTCCCGCCACCTGCACGGGGGCGTCGGCGGCACCGAGACAACGTTCGATGAGCTGCATCGCCCGGGCGGGCACGATCGGCTGGGCCGGCTGCGGCGCGCCATGAACCGTGACCGGACCCTGCATCTTCGCCAGCCGCCGTCCGTCGGTACCGACCGCGATGATGCCCTCCGGCGACAACTCGAGCAGCACGCCGCCGAGCGCGTAGCGACTCGACTCGTTGTCGGTGGCGAACACGGTCCGGCGAACGAGCTCGCGAACCAAGGCCGTCGACAACTCGAAGTAGTCGGTCGCGCCGAACGCCGCCACTGCGGGAAACTCCAGCGGATCCTCGGCCGGCAGGCGAAACTCGCTTCGCGGCGCCTTGACCACCGTGGCCATGCCGTCGGCGATGATGTCGAACACGGTGCCCGCCGGACTTTCGCGAAGAATCGCCATGAGTCGTCCGCTCGGCAGGAGGACTGCACCGGGCGCGACGACGTCGACGCCCACGACCTCGACGCGGATGCCGACCTCCAGATCGGTGGCCGACAGCACCGCTCCTTCGGGGCCCGCTTCGAACTTCACGTTGGCCAAGACCGGCTTCGGGGAGCGGGCCGGAACGACCGCGGAGGCGGCCTGCAGGGCGGCGAGCAGGGTCTCTTTGGGGCACCGAATCTTCATGGAGGGCGTCGTGTCCTTTCCCGAGTCGATCTACCCGGCCGGAAGGCCGGCGCAGGACCCCCTACTGTACCTTTTCGGCCCTGGGAAACCTACCGCCCTACGACCGGCTTCCCGCGGTTCATCCGCCTCCGGTTTCTCCGCTGCTGAATCTTGTCCATGAGATGAATCAGGAATCAGGAACTAACGCACAGCATCAGGAAGCGGACTCACATCATGGACGACGCCGGGAGCCGGTGCAGCCGGTGAAACGGGCGAACGTATCGAGAAATCAAGCACGCGATCTGCGCACGCCGGCGCATTGAGATGTGGATAGTCCGACGGAAACGCGTCGGTACGAGGCTGATTGCCGGTCGATGGGCCGGACGACGGCCCGACATGGGAGGTTCGATCCGCTGCCGCTTCGGCGGCGGTCGGTCGTCGGGGATCACGCCAGTCGGCGTCGACCGCGACGTCGAATCGTCTGCCGTCCGTGTGCCACCGGCGAATCGACGCTCCCACGACATGTCTCGGCTGTCCGCGTGCCACCGCACAGGGACATGGTGATGCGTTGCACGTCGGCAGCCAGCGCGGGGTCGTGAGCCAGACGCGTGCCGCATGTCCGCACGGCATGGAGGACGGTCGTATGGTCGCGTCCTCCACAGGCGGCTCCGATGGACTGCAGGCTGCGGCCCGTGAGCTGGCGGGCGAGATACATTGCCAAACTCCTGGCGGCCGCGACCGTTCGCGCGCGAGACGGTCCCACGACGGCCTCGGGCGTCACGTCATGGTGCCGGGCGGCGGCACGGACGATGCGACCCAGGGTGGGCGTGGCCCTCATGGTCGGCGCGGAGGCCGGTTCCGGTGCCTGCACCACCAGCCCCCCCGACAGCCGCGATGCGAGCTGGGGCACGAGCGTCTTGCCGGGATCGGGCGGCAGCGACACGACCCACATGGTTCCAGCGCACGACGACACGTCGAACAGATGAATGAGCGCGTGCTGCCGCTCCTCTCGTCGGATGCGTTCGATGCGATCGACCACGACCAGCCTGCTGGCCGCCAGTTCGACCGCCAGGCGGTCGAGGCGATCCCCCTCGATCGCCGCCGCGATCTCGCGGTCGAAGGTGCCGCCGTCGTGGAATGTCACGCCGGCGACGGCCTGGCCGCCCAGGGCCGCGGCGACGGTAGTGCCCGCCGTCGTGTCGCCGGATGTCAGGATCACGAGTGGCCCGAGCCCCCATGAATTGTTCCGGCCGGCCGGTCGGGCCATGCGGCCGGCGATCAGCCCGATCGCATGATCGAGAAGTGCCGACGAAGCCGGCCGTGCGTCGGCACGCAGGGAGACGGGCCGGGCCATCGCGGGACTCCCCTCGGGTCTTCGGTGTGGCGTCCGTGCCGAGCCGCCTGCGGCGGTGCAGGTGCCCACAGAGACTAGCGCGCGGCGTGGCCGCGGTGAAGGAGGCCGCGTTTCGGACGGCCGTCAGCGCGGGCCTCGGGGTGCAACCCGATGCATCAGCCGTCCCGTGGCGCCGCCATGCGGCTCAAGACCCGCGCGAGCCGGTCGACGGCGGCATCGATGTCGACGGCCGTCGTGCGTGTGCCCAGGCTGAACCGCACCGCGGCCTGCACGTCCGCCTCGGGCAGACCCATCGCCACGAGCGCCCGAGCCGGTTCGCTCGATCCGCTCGCACATGCGGTTCCCGTGGCGCACCACACGCCCTCGAGGTCGGTCGCCATGACCACCGCCTGGCGGTCGCGGCCCGGGAAGGCGATCGTCGAGATGTGGGGAGCACGGACGGCGTCTGCGCCGATCACGCGGATTGCCACCCCGAGCGCCGCGGCGACGCCCGCGAGCCGGGCCTCGAACCGGTCGCGGAGTTGAGCCAGCCGCCGCGCGACGACTCCGCGTTCGGCGACCGCCAACTCCACGGCCCGGGCGAACCCCACGGCGAGGGCCACGGCCTCGGTGCCGCCGCGCAGGCCCCTCTCCTGAGTTCCCGGTGTCACCGGAACCAGGGCGACGTCGCGGCGCACGAGCAGGCAGCCGATGCCTCGCGGTCCACCGAACTTGTGCGGCGCCAGCGCGAGCGTCGCCGCCAACCCCGGTGGAAGTCCGAAGGGCGTCGAGGCTTCAGCGTTGAAGATCGCCTGCGTCGCATCGACGTGGATCAGGGGATCGCGTCCCGCATCGTCACGCCACCCCGCGATGCGGTCGGTGTCCTCGCGGGTGCCCGATTGGCTGCACACCAGCGTGACGCACATGATCTCCGAGGTTCCGTCCGCGGCCGGGAGGGAGCAGAGCCCGAGCGTCCCGTCGGCCAACAGGGGCATCAGCACGGAATCCCAGCCGCGGGCGGCGAGGTCGCGGGCCGCGGCGCCGAGGCTCGAGTGGTCGCGAGGGGATGTCAGAACGCGGCCCCGCGAACCGGATGCCAGGCCGAGAACTCCCAGCCGGTTGGCCTCGGTGGCGCCGCTGGTGAACACGAGCCCGACGCCGGGGCCAAGATCGTGCCCCACGAGGCAGGCGATCCTGTCCCGCGCGTCGTCGAGCAGTCGGCGGGCCCGGCGACCGGCCGCATGCGGGCTCGACGGGTTGGCGAATCCCTCCTCGCGGACGGATTCCATCGCGGCGGCCACCTCCGGTGAGAGCGGCGTGGCCGCGGCGTGGTCGAGGTAGATGGACTCGGGCGAGCGCGGGGCCTCGGAGGTCATGACGTCGAGTGTAGGTCAGGGCCACCCATGACCCGTCGCCGGATCAGACCGCCGCGTCCGCAAGAAATTTTTCGATCCGATCGAGGCCACGGGAGAGCTTTTCCTCGCTGGCGGCGAACGACATGCGGACGTGGCCCTCTGAGCCGAAGGCGCTGCCGGCCACCAGGGCCACCTGCTCGCGGTCGAGGAGCGCCTCGCACCAGGCGAGGCTCGTGCGGATGTCGCGGGATCGGGCGAGACACTCGCGGATGTCGAAGAACGCGTAGAAGGCACCGCCGATTTCGGGGATCCGCACGCCCGGCAGCGCACGCAATCTGGCGGCCACGAGGTCGCGGCGCTTCTGGAAGGCGCGGCACATCTCGGCCACGCACTCCTGCGGGCCGGTGAGCGCCGCAAGCGCCGCGTGCTGGCTGACGCTCGAGGGATTGCTCGTCTCCTGGCTCTGCAGGTTGCCGAGCGCCTTGGCCAATGGTTCGGGGCAGATCGTCCACCCGATCCGCCAGCCGGTCATCGAGTAGGTCTTGCTCACGCCGGCCACGACCACCGTGCGATCGGCGAGGCCGGGTCGCAGCGTGGGAAACGACGGCGACTGACGGCCGTCGAACACGAGCTGGTCGTAGATTTCATCGGCCACGACGGCCAGGTCGGCCTCCATCGCCACATCGGCCAGGGCGCGGAGCTCGTCGGGCGTGTAGACGACGCCCGTCGGATTGCTCGGGGAGCACATCAGGAGGATCCGGGAGCGGGGCGTCAGCGCGGCCCGCAAGGCGGCTGGAGACAGCTTGAAATCGTCTTCGATCCTGGTTTCGACGAGCACCGGCCGGCCGCCGGCGAGCTTCACGAGCTCCGCGTAACTCACCCAGTAGGGTGCCGGCACGATCACCTCGTCGCCGGCGTTCACCAGCGCCGTGAATGCGTTGTGGAGGGCGTGCTTCGCGCCATTCGAGACGATGACCTGGGCGGGCGTGACCGGCAGGCCGCTGCGGCGGGCGTAGTCGGCCGCCACGGCCTTGCGCAGGTCGGGGATTCCGGCCGCCGGGGTGTATTTCGTGCGGCCGGCACGGATCGCCGCCTCGGCGGCCCGACAGATGTGGTCGGGTGTCGGGAAATCGGGTTCACCGACCGAGAGATCGATGACATCGGCGCCGGATGCCGCGAGGGCGGAGGCTCGGGCGGCCATGGCCAGCGTGGCCGACGGTTCGAGCGCGGCCATGCGGCCGGCGAGCCGGAGACAGGTGGATGCACTCATAGATAAGGAAGGGGCGGATGAACTCCAAAAGGGTCCAGGACACGACGTGATCGCTCGATGACCGACGCGCTCACGACGACTGAAGCCGCCATCATACCAACCACGACGCGACCACCCCGGGAGCGCGTCGGTCGTGACGCGACGCGGAACCTCGGCAGAAAATTCCCGGATTTCTCTTGACAGTTTTCATTCCCATCCTTCACAACCATCGCAACGTCGCCCGATCCCTCAGCCAGAGCGCCCCGGGGATCGGGCGTGTGAAGCGTGTTCGGGCGCTCGTGGAAGGAGCCAGATCGATGGCCAAGAAGAAGAAGAAGGCCGCCAAGAAGGCCGCCAAGAAGAAGAAGGGCCACGGCTGAGTCATCCGGTGAAGTGCCCGCCTCGCGGGTGCTTCGCCACCGGCGTCGCCTCGCGCGGCGCCACGGATGACCCATGCCACGGCGGCCTCGTTCGCGAGGCTCCCGTGCCCTGTGTGCCGCGGCCCTCCCCGCCTTCGTGCGGGGTCGTGACCGGGGCGATCAGCGTTCAGACGAGAAAGGCCGGCCCGGGCCCTTGGGCGCCCGGGCCGGCCTGATTGTTTTGTGATCGCGTGGAAACGCCCCTCCGGAACCGTTTCCGGTGCGTCGGCGGCTCTGGATCGGTGCCGGCCGACGTCCCTCCATTTCTGGCTACGATCGAGGCATGTCTCGAGCGCACTCCTCGCCGTCGCCACCGTCCACGGCCCCGGCACGCCGCGGCGACTTCCTGCTCGTCGCGTGCCAGGCAGGGGCCGAGGCGGCGGTGGCGTCCCGGCAGGAACTCGCGGTGCCGGGCATGCGAAAGGCCGCCTGGCGGCGGGGAGTCGTGACGTTCCGGCTCGACCCGGGCTCCGACCCGGCCGACGATTTCTTTCCGCACGAGCTCGTCTTCGCGCGGGCCTGCGTGCGTTCGCTCGGCCAGGTGACCGGTGCCGACGAGCCCACCCTGGCCGCCCACGCCATCGCACTGGCCGGCCCTGCCGGCTGGCAGAACATCCACGTGTGGGGTCGTGTGCCGGCGGTGTCCGCGGACGTCGATGGCATCCGCGCGCGGCTCCTCGAGGCCTGTGGGATCGGTGTGGTGGCGGAGGTGGCGGAGCCGGGGGATCTCGTCCTCGACATCGTCGTCGATGCGGCGGACCGCTGGTGGGTCGGCTGGCACCGCGCGGCGACGCTCGCCAGTCGGTGGCCGGGCGGGATCTATCCGCACACGCTTCCCGACGGCAAGGTGTCGCGTGCCTGGCTCAAGCTCGACGAGGCGATCGCCACGTTCGCCATCCCATTCGAGGCCGGCCAGCGGGCCGTCGAGTTCGGCGCGGCCCCCGGGGGCGCGTGTCAACGGCTCCTGGAGGCCGGGCTGCGGGTGGTCGCGGTCGATCCGGCCCTCGTCGATGAACGCGTGGCCTCCCACCCCCGCTTCCAACAGTGGCGGATGCGGGCCCGCGACGTGAAGCTGCGGCAGTGTCGCGACATCGACTGGCTCGTGTGTGACATGAACATCGACCCCCGCAGCACGCTCGAGTCGATCGGCCGGGTCGTGTCGGCGCCGGGATGCCGCCCGCGGGGCGTCGTGGCCACGCTCAAGATTCCAGACTGGTCGCGGGCCGCCGAATTGCCGGACTGGCTGGCGAGTTTTGCGTCGTGGGGATTGCAGCCGCGGGCGCGGCAGTTGTCCACGGCCGGCCGTGAGGTCTGCGTGGTCGCGGGCCCGGCGAGGTGATGCCCATGGCCCGCGACGCCGAGCCCGTATTCGTGGCCGGAGCCTGGCGGCCGGCCGACATGGCCGGCACGTTTCGGGCGATCGACCCGACGACCGGTCGCGAGCACGAGACGGTCTGGCCGGTGAGCCGCTGGTCCGACGTTCATGCTGCGCTCGAGGCCGCCGCGGAGGCGGCGGCCGATCTTGGGCGCTTGCCCGATGCGCAACGCGGCGATTTCCTCCGGCGGTATGCCGCACGACTCGAAGCCGCGGCCAGGGATCTCGTGGCGGTCGCCGCCAGGGAGAGCGGGCTCGCCGTGCGGCCGCGGTTGGCCGACGTCGAACTGCCGAGGATGCTCGACCAACTGCGGCAGGCTGCCGCCGCCGCCACCGAAGGCACCTGGCGAATGGCCATGATCGACTCCGTGCGGAACATCCGCTCGCAGGCGGTCGGCCTCGGACCGGTGGTCGTGTTTCCCCCCGGGAACTTCCCGCTCGCCTACGGCGCCGTGACTGGCGGTGACTTCGCCGCGGCGATCGCTGCAGGCAATCCGGTGATCGCCAAGGCACATCCCGCGTTGCCAGGCGTGTCGCGGCTGGCGGCCGAACTCGCGGCCGATGCCATGCGCGAGACGGGCCTGCCGGCGGCGACCGTGCAGTTGTTGCACGGCCTCGCACCGGACGACGGCGAACGGCTCGTGGCCGATCCGCGGGTGGGCGCGAGCGGCTTCACCGGCGGCGAGGCGGCCGGCCGCCGACTGCTCGCCGCGGCCGCGGCCGGCGGGCGGGTGATGTGGGCGGAAATGGGGAGCGTGAACCCGGTCGTCCTCCTGTCCGGTGCGCTGGCCGCCCGCGGTGGTGAGATCGCCGGTGAGTTGGCGGCGAGCGTCACCGGATCAGCGGGGCAACTCTGCACGAAGCCCGGCCTCGTCTTTGTAGTCGGCGATGCTGCCGGCCGGGCGTTCATCGCTGCGCTCGCAGAGCGCTTCGGCACGGTGGGGCCGCAGGTGCTCCTGGGACCTGCCGGTACGACGCGGTTCGACGCGGCGGTTGCCGGCCTTCGTGCGGCGGGGGCGACACCGCTCGTCGGCGCCATCGGCCCCGTTCCCGGCTCGGGGCCGTGCGCGCGGCTGCCGATGCTCCTCGAATGTTCCGGCGTTGAGTTTCTCCGGCGGCCCGATGCGTTCGTCGTCGAGGCCTTCGGCAACGCGACGCTGCTCGTGACCTGCGCCGACATCGCCGAACTGTCCCGGGCCGTCCTGCACGTCCGCGGTGCGCTCGCCGCGAGTGTCTACCTGGCGGCCGGCGACGAGGCTGCATGGGTGCCGCTCGCGCGGGTGCTCGTGGAGCGGTCGGGACGGGTCGTGGAGAACAGGATGCCGACCGGTCTGGCCGTCACGCCGCCGATGCAGCACGGCGGCCCGTGGCCGTCAGCCACGCCGCCCTTCTTCACGGCAGTGGGCATGCCGTGGTCGATCCTGCGGTTTGCCCGGCGCGTCTGCCTGGACGGCTGGTCGCAGGAGCATCTGCCGGAGATGCTTCGCGACGCCGTCCCTGAGGGACGGCCGTGGCGGTTCATCGACGGTGCGTGGACCCGCGGGGCCGTCACGCCCGCGTGAATGCCCGCGTGAGTCGGCGGATCGCCTCCTCGAGGCGATCGGTCGGGCAGCCGGCATTGATCCGAATGAACCCCGGCGCGCCGAAATCCCGTCCGTCGGAAGTGCCCAGGCCGGCCGCCTCACACGCAGACTGCGGATCGGCCACGCCCGTGCCGCGGCAGTCGATCCACGCGAGATACGTGGCCTGCGCCGGCGCGCAGGCGAGACCCGGAATCCGGGCCACGGCCTCCTGGATCAGGTTGCGGTGGCGTTCGAGCAGCGCGACGAGTCGGCGGCGCCAGGCATCGCCATGCCGCCAGGCGGCCTCGGCGGCGGCGTAGCCGAGAGGATTCACCATCGGTACCAGGCCGCCACCCGCCGGTCGGAACCGCGACCTGAGCGCGGGATCCGGCAGGATGGCCGCCGCACAGGAGAGCCCGGCCAGGTTCCAGGTCTTCGAGGGCGCGGTGAGGGTGACGGCCCGCCGCGCGGCGGGATGGTCGAGGCTCGCGAATGGCACGTGGGCGAGGCCATCGAGGACGAGGTCGCTCCAGATCTCGTCGCTGACGACGACGAGGCCGTGCCGCTCGGCGACATCGGCGATCGCGAGCAGGTCCGATCGGGAGAAGACCGTTCCCGTGGGATTGTGTGGATGGCACAACCAGAGGAGTTTCGCGTCGCGGCAGGCGCGATCGAAGGCCGCGAAGTCGATCGCCCAGCCACGTTCGCCCTGCAGGAGCGGCACGCGTTCGACCCGCCGGCCGGCGAGACCCGGGAGCGTGAGAAACGGTGGATAGACGGGCGTCAGGGTGACGATGGCGGCGCCGGGATCGGCCAGGAGCCGGGCGGTGAGGGCCAGGCCGGTGACGACCCCGGGCGTGCCGACGATCCGCGCGGGATCGACCTGCCAGCCGTGCAGCGTGGCCAGATGCGCGGCGAGGGAGGCCGCGAAGCCAGGTGGGTCGTGGGTGTATCCGAAAACACCGTGGTCGACGCGGACGTGGATCGCGGCGAGGACTTCCGGCGGTGCCCGGAAGTCCATGTCGGCGACCCAGACGGGGATGATGTCCCGATCCTGCCAGCGATCCCACTTCTCCGAACCGGTGCCCGTACGGTCGGGGCATGATGCGAACGCGGGATCGAGTGCGGGATGCGGGATCATGGCAGCGGCGAGTGTACCGCCGCCGGCTTCATGCGTAGCGGTAGACCGCGGCCATACCGCTCTCGGTCGGCATGGCGATCCGCGAGAGCGACACCACCGTGCCCCCCTTCGCGAGCACCGTCTCGGCGACGGCGCCGAACAGGTCCTCGCCTCCGGCCGCCGCTTGGTCGCCGGTCCGCGACAGGTCCCCGACCGGATCGCCGTCGAACTCGATGGCCCCGCTGCCACGGTCGAAGCGTCCCACCTCGAACCGGTCGGCCTCGACGAGCAGCGCGGCCACCTGGCCGGCCACGGCGGCCCGGGCCACGTCGGCGAGGTCGTCGGCCCCGAGGCCGCGGTCACGGGCCACCTCGAAGGCGCGGATCTCGCGGGCGATCCGGGCTTCGCGGGAGCGGGTGAAGACCGGCACGATGCGGCTGCCGAGGTCTTCGGTCGTGAGCAGGTGCGGATCGAGATCGACGTATTCCTCGATGAGGAAAGGATTTCCGGCGAGGCCGCGAAAGGCGGCCGCCAGCCGCGCCGCCGCGACAAGCACCAAGGGCGACTCGCTCCGCGTCGACACCTGGGCGGTCACGATCTCGTCGACGTGTCGCAGAAAGATCTCGGTGTCGCGATCCACGTCGTCGTGCTTCGAGCCGAAGCCGCCGTGCACGAACGCCGTCGCGGCGTCGCCCGTGGGGCCCATGCCGTGCTTCACGCGATGCGGCTCGAGGGTCTCCGGGGTCACCACGTCGGCCGGCGTCAACTGCTCGACGGGCCCGCTTCCAGGCAGGGCGACGAGCGACACCGGATCGAGCCGCTCCGCGACCGCACCCCGCGGATCGTGCCAGATTCGGCCCGCCCAGACCCGCGCCGAGCGGCTTGTCAGCGCGAGGACGTCACAGCGGTCGAGCGCCGTCACGGCGCGGATCAGCGGCATGGTGTGGAAGCGGGCGGCGGCCATCGCGAGCGGCTGCACTGGCCGCTGGAGCTGGAACACCCGCCCGCGCCCGTCGGCGGCGAGCACGGCCAGGCCATCCCGCGCATGTCGCCAGAAGCGGGCATCGGCCGCCAACAGCCGGAAGGGATGCAGCAGCCGCTCGATCTCGGCCCTGGGCTTCGTCGCGGACAGCGCCAACTCCAGTGCCTCGACGAGATGCACGAAGGACGGCAGGTCGACGGCGTTGTCGGGAACGGTGCGATGCGTCGGCAGGTAGAGGGACAGGCACGGGGGCGGTGGCGGTGCGAGCAGGGCCCGCACGGCCTCGAGCGCGAGCGGCTCGAACGCGAGGATGTCACCCGACCCTGCCGCCATCGGATCCTCCCGGCCGCCTGTCGCGTGCCGTGTCCGGGCGTTCGTGCCGACGTCGGCCGCGGCACCCGCCGCCGCGCCGTTGTCCTCTGCCGCTGCGGGAGCCATTCTTGGAACGCCGACGATGCGTGGGCAAGCGGCGTCGCCTGCCGCCGGTTGCGACTGGCAGGACAGTTCTGTGCGGGAGGCAGCCATGCGTCATGACGTCGTCGCGATCGTGCTCGCGGGCGGGGCCGCCAGGCGGCTCGGTCGGCTCGCGGCCGCGGGCAAGGCGGCGGTCGAGTGCGGAGGCCGGACGCTGCTCGACCGCGTGTGCACGGCGCTCGCGGCGGAGGTGCCGCGGGTCGTCGTGGTGGCGGCTCGCGACACCGCG
>CAIXGY010000004.1 GCA_903919035.1 uncultured Planctomycetaceae bacterium
CATCAACCTCGTCGACAACGATCCCGGCTTCATCGCGGACTTCGGCGTGACCGCCGTGTCGAACTCTGCCGGCATCGGCGTGAACATCGTGAACGCCGCCAGTCCGGTGCCGACCACGCTGACGAACTTCGACAGCCTGACCGTGGCGACGACCAACGCCACCGGCTTCCAGGCGATCAACGGCGGAGTCGTGAACTTCAACAGCCCGGCCACGATCGCCGCCACCGGCGGGGCCGCCCTGATCCTGGAGAACACGATCGGCACGACGAATTCCGCCGCCGGCAGCGGCTGGACGTTCGCCAGCCTGAATTCCACCAATTCGACGGGCAACGGCGTGCTGCTGCGGAACCTCAACAGCGACCTGACGGTCCAGGGAACCACCGTCGTCGACGGCGCCGGATCGACCTCCGTGGAGATCCTCGACACCCAGTCACCCGCGGGCGTCTACGACATCCGCTTCAACACGGTCGACATCCGCAACCGGCAGGCCGCCGGCTACACGGTCAACGGGATCGGGGGCCAGGCGATCGTGCAAAATCTGTTGATCGACAACGCCGCCGGTGCGGCAGGACCAGCCGCGTCGTTCACCAACACCTTCTCCCAGGGAGGCCGGGTCTACGTCAACGGCGGCGACATCTCCGACAGCAACGGCAACGGTGTCTACGTGCAGGATGCGATCGTCGCCATCCAGAACACGCGGATCGACACCCCCTTCGCGAACTGCGTGCTCGTCGAGAGCAACGCGGGCCAGACGTCGACCGTCTCGATCCGGGGCGGCATCCTCAACGGCGCCGGCAACGACGGCGTCCTCATGCAGGCGTCGGGCGGCGGCATCGTGAACGCCACGATCGCACAGAACAGCATTTCGGTGATCCTCGTGCCGGTCGAGGCGATCGTCCTCGACGCCCCGTCGCAGATCCTGCTCAACGCGACCAACAACTTCGGGGCCGGCGGCGGCCCGCCGACGGCCGGCCTCGGCGGCGTGGGCAGCGAGTTCGTGCTCGGCAACTCGTCGGGCGGCATCCTGCAAATCTCGCAGGGATCGCTGACCGACATGAGCACGACCAACGGCGGGGTCACGGTCACGGAAACCACGCCTGGCACCGTGACCTTCAATGCCGTGGTTCCCACCCCGCCGCCGCCGTCACCCTGACGGACCGACGGCGTCCGCCTACTTCTTCTTGGTCGTGGTCGTGGACGACGACTGCGACGCGAGCGCCGCGAACGCCAGGGCGCTCGCCGACCGCGACACGGGCCGGCCGACGGCCCGGTCATTGTCGCGGATCGTGCCCGTGCCCGAGGCGACGAGGGTCGAGCCGTTGCGGACCTCGAGTTTGAGACGCCGATCGCCGTCCACGACGGTGTTGTTCACCGTCCGCACCGTGACCGACGCGGTGGTGCGGCCCGCCGGGATGGTGATGGTCGCAGGCCCGGCGACGAAGTCGGCCGCCTTGGCGTTGACCGGCACGTAGGCGAGGTTCAGCGTGACCGCGGTCGTCATGGCGCGGGCGAGCGTGATGGAATACGTGAGATTCCCCCCCTCGATCGCCGACGGACTGCTGACCCTCACCGCCGGGAGCGCGACGGTGCCATCGTCGTTGAGGATGGTGAGCGACATCGTGGCCGTCCCGATGGCCGCATTGGCGGACACGTTTGAAAGTTGCACGGCCAGGGTTTCGTCCCGCTCGGGGGTCTGGTCACCGAGCACGGTGACGAACACCTGCTTGCTCGTCTCGCCCGGGGCGAAGGTGACCGCGCCGGAAGCGGTTCGATAGTCGCTGCCCGCCGTCGCGAAGCCGTTGAGGCCGACCTGGACGCCCTGCGTGGTGGCGTAATTCACCGTCACCGCGGCCGGTGAGGCCTGCGACAGCGTCACCGTCACCGGCACCTGCTTCGACCCAGTGGCGCCCTCCGCCACCTGCGCCGACGCGCTGGCAAAGCCGACGGTCACACGGTCCTCGTTCACGATGGTTGCGGCGGCGCTGCCGCCCGTGGCGGACACGATTCCCGCCGACGGGTTCGAGAGCATCAACTGGAAGCCTTCGTCCGCCTCGACCTGCGTGTCGCCGATGATCGACACGTTCACGGTCTGCGAACCGGCCCCGGTGAAGGTCAGCGTGCCCGAGGCTGCCTGGTAATCGCTGCCCGCGGTGGCGGTCCCGTCGACGGTCTGGTATCGGACCGTCACCGGATAGGCCGGCGCCGGATCACCCTGCGTCAGCGTCACGGTGAAGGCGACGGCCTTCGTGCCGCTATTGCCTTCGAGCGTGCCGGGCACACCGGCGGCGACACTGAACACCGTGCGGAGCGGGTCGTCATTGCGAATCGTGGCGGCAGCAACGCCGGCACCCGCCGAGACGATGCCCTCCGACGGGCTCGAGAGTTGCAGTTGGAACGTCTCGTCGGACTCGTAATCCGTGTCGCCATTGACGGTCACCTCGACGGTCCTCGAGCCCGCCGCGTTGAACGAGAGCGTTCCAGCGGCCGCCACGAAATCTGTGCCCGCCGTCGCCGTGCTGCCGACAGCCTGATACTGCACCGTCACGGGATAGCTCGGGGCCTCGGCACCCTGGGTCGCGGTCACGGTGAAGCGGACGATTTTCGTGCCCGAGTCGCCCTCGACCACGCTCACGTCGGCCGCCGCCACGCTGAAGGTCACTCGGGGCCGCGCGATGATGCCGGCCTCCACCCGAAAGCGAAATGCCCCCTCGT
Organism: uncultured Planctomycetaceae bacterium; assembly: GCA_903919035.1. Taxonomy (GTDB): domain Bacteria; phylum Planctomycetota; class Planctomycetia; order Pirellulales; family UBA1268; genus QWPN01. The sequence goes on from CAIXGY010000004.1 coordinate 2,713, forward strand.
CGGCATCGTTCGTGTTGACGACGACGTCACCGGCCAGCCGCGTGCCCGCGGGCTGCACACCATCGACCTGGATGGACACGTCGTAGGTGCCGCCCGCGGCGAGGCTCGACGGCATCGCGGAACGGTTGAGCACCGTGAATCCCACCGGGACATCGACGCCGTACAGCGACAACGGTTCGGAGCCCGTGTTGCGGATGCGGAAGGTCTGCGTCACGCCCGTCTCGCCGCGCACGGTGTCGCCGAACAGGGTGCCCGTCGTCGCGGACGCCGAGGATGCGTTGTTCGCGATCGCCTGATAGGAGCCGGCCACGACGCCGCCGACGCCCACGTTGGCCTTCGACACGGTCGCGCTGGTTCGCACCTCGACCACGAAGCCGTCGGTCTGCCCGCCGGTGAAGACCTGCGTGTTCGAACCCGTCGGCGCCGTGCGGACGTTGCCGAGCAACGGACGACGGACGCCGTCGGTGCTGGACACCGGCACCCAGCCGTAGGCGTTGCGTTCGGTGGGCTGGGACGACGACTCGCCGAGCAGCCACACGCGATCCCCCGGCAGGGCGGCCACCGCCCGGCCCTCCTCCGCGCCGTCTCCGCCCTGGATCATCCACCAGTCCACGAGGCCGCGGGTGGCGTCGAACTGCAGCAGTGCCGCGTCGCTGGGTCCGTTCCGCAACTTCCCCGACGGAAGTGGCGCCGGGAAGTTCGACCATTCATATCTTTGCACCGTGGACGCCACGTAGAGCTTCGTGCCGCTCACCGCCATGTGGTTGGGCTTGATCTCGTTGTCGGTGAAGTTCCAGTTCCAGGCGGACGACAGGCCGACGAGAGGATTCGCGATCGTCGCGGTGGCGGGCAGGTTGATTCGGCGGATCTGATCGGCCGTGCGGAAATACACGGCCGGCCCGACCGTGCCGTCGATTCGGCTCGCCCGATGATCCACGATGATCTGCTGCGGGGCGTCATACGGGAAGGCATATTTCTTGATCCGCGATGTCATCGGGAGCCGGCTGTCGTTCACCGTCGCGTCGTTGAAGACATAGACATGCTTCGACACGCGGGTGATGTCATTGCCGCTAAAATCGTCTCTACCTATAACCACCTCGTCGTCACCGAACACATACACGATGTTGCCGGCCCCTGCGCTGTTCTTGGCCACCCAAACGAAGTCCGCACCGTTCATCGTGAGATACGGCGACGTCGTCGGCTCGTTGTCGTCGGTGGAGCCCGTTGCGATCCGCGGCGTGAGATACGACGCCCAGTTCAGCTGGTTGCCTCCTGAACCGCCATTCCGCCTGTCGTCGAGAGAATAAACGACCCCGTCATACCTCGTCGCGTTGTTGGCGCGGGACTTGACGTCATCAAACGCGCCAAGGGGCCATTGACGCGCAAAGAAATCCTGTTGTTGCTGTTGGTCCGTCACACCATCGCGATTCCCTAAACCCGATCGCGCCTGAGTTCTTCCGACGACGAATACATCGCCACCAGCCTGGGAGGGATCGACATAAAACGACGAGGAAAAATCGTTTCCGTCATAATATGTCTCCGGTTGTAAGTTTCTAAAACGCCCTTCGCCTTGTCCGCCTAAATAGGATGAATAATCCTGATCACCCGTCTGAGGATTGATCCTAGCGAAAAATCCATCAAACGAATTGACGGGCCCGCTTCCTGTCGGGTACGTGCTCAACGTCGTATCGAAGCCTCCACTCGTCCATCCCGGCGTGTTTGTTGAACCCGCGACGTAGAGCTTGGTGCCGTCCGCGCTCAACTGCACCTGCGACACCGGCCCTTGGATGCTGGCGTTATTCCAGCCGCCTTGATTCAGCGTGGTCGTCGCGTAGCCATCGCGAATGCCGTTGGCCTGGACGACGACCTTGTCGTCCGTCAGGCCGTTGGCCGTGGTCCGTGGAATCGACCACACGTCGCCGATCCTGTCGTTGTTGATCGTGCCGGCCACGTAGCCGGTCCACTGCACCGCCGCCCCGCCCGGCACGATCGAGACGGGAGCCGTCGGCACGCTCGGCGTCGAGCCGACGGGCGTGGTGGGCCGCGGCGTCGCGGGCGCGAAGGGGCTGCCCGATTGATACCTCCAGAGGCGTCCGCCGAGGGGCGCCGTCACCGCCTGTCCGGCCGCCGGTTGCGCGTGCACCGTGCCCAAGAGCGTCACCGTGCCATCCGGAAACGCGACGACCGCCTGCCCCTTCTCCTTGAGGCTCGACGTCGGCGCCGTCGCCGCCGACGTGCTGTTGCCATTGCCCACCAGTTGAGACCGCACGGCCGCGCCGGAGGTCGACAGCTCGACCAGGACGGCGTCGCCATAGTTGTTGTTGAGCCCGCCATCGGGCAGGACCCGCGGAAACGTGTGGTAGCCGCCGAACTGCTGACCGAACGCCAACGAACCCTCGCTGAGCACCGTTCCGGAAAGGTAGATGCTGGTCGGTGTCGCGAAATAGCCGGTCAGTGAGAACGACGACACGTCGATGACGAAGCTCTGCCTCGCGACCACGTTGCCGGCGGCGTCGAGGCTGAACTCGTTTTGGCCGAGCGCACGGGCGCTCGGCGTACCCTGCCGGCCGGGGGTTTCCGTAAACGGGTCGTAGGCCCGCGTGTCAGTTTCCTCCTTACTCGCCGCGGTCATGTAGTAGTAGAAACTGCTTCGCTCGTTCGGGCCAACGTTCGCGGGTCTCGACCGGACCGAGGCCAGAAATTCGTCGTCGATGGGCGCGGGCTTGATCGCCGTGAACTCGAAGTCGCGCGACCGGGGGCCGGTGGAGCCCGGGTCGGTGATCGCGAGCTTCTCGACGAGTGTGACGATCTCCGTGGTCGTGGAGGCCGCACCACTCGTCGTACCGTCTTCGCGCGTGACCACGATCCCCACCCGCTGTCGCGTGTCCGGCTTGCCATCCGGCAACGTCAGGCCGTAGGCGGCGACGTTGACGTCGGTCACGAACGTCGCCGACGACGCCCTGAAGGTTCCGGCGGGCTGCGGATTCCGCGGATCCGAGGGGCTGAGATATGAACTCCAGAGGTGACTTTGCCCATCGGAGCTCATGACGAGGACGTATCCCGTCACGGACGCGGCCCGGCCGGCCAGCGGTGCATTCTCGATGCCCGCCCCAGGTCCTTCTGCCGTGAGCTTTGTACCTTGCGGGTTGACGCCCACCGTGACTGACGTGTTCCGGGTTTGATCGTGCACCTGGTCGGCCGTGCCGTTCACGAAGCCACCACTCGAGGAGGTGTCACCCACGACGAACAACGTCGTCCCGTCGCTCCCGAGGGTCACCGACTCCACCGTGTCGGCCCCGGCCGCGCCGACGAGCGTGGCCCAGGCCAACGTCCCATCCGAACGAAGCCGGGCGACGAAGCCGTCGACCCCGCCGCCGAACGAGGTGTCGAAGCCGCCAGTCACCCACGCCGCCTCGGCCGCACTGGAGACCGTGCCCCACACCAAGAACCCGTCCACGAACCCGCCCGCGTCATACACCGGCGACACGTCCTTGACGTTGCCACCCACGCTCGACGGCCAGCCGAGTTCCGCCCCAGCGGACGAGTATCGCCGGAATGTGCCCTTACCCACGCCGTCGCCGTACAGCACGACGAATTCGTTGTTCTTGAGCGCCCACGCCTGCCGCGGCACCTGGCTGGTCGGCAGGGACACCTCGAGAGGCACGGCGTCGATGCTCGTCTTGTCCACCGTCGTGGCGTCGCTCACCCGCTGACCTGCGGCGTTGAAGCCCCACGGATCCCGGACTTCGGGAACGAAGGCCGCCGCCAGCATGCTCCGC
>CAIXGY010000005.1 GCA_903919035.1 uncultured Planctomycetaceae bacterium
CTGGCCCTGAACCGCAACACGACGCTCACGGCCAGCGGCACGATCCGGTCCGACCGCACCTCCGCCGGCGCGGGCGTCACCCACACGCTCGGCACGCTCTCGATCGGCGCCCAGACGCTCACGCTCGACACCGACGCGACGACCGTCACCAGCGGCACCGCGGGCCTCACGTTCGGCGCCGTCACGCTCTCGGCCAACAACGCCTCGTTCGTCGCCAGTGCCGGCACACAACTCACCCTTGGCGGCTTCACCGGCAGCTTCGGCTTTTCGGTCGGCGGCGCCGGAGCCACCACTATTACGGGAATCATCGGCACCACGACCGGCACGCTGTCCAAGACCGGCTCGGGCAAGCTCACCCTCTCGGCCGCCAACACCTACACCGGCCTGACGACGATCTCGGGCGGCACGCTGGCCTACGGCATCGCGAACGCGCTGAACACCGGCGGCATCACGCTCACGGGCGGAGCCACCCTCGACCTGGCCACATTCAGCGACTCGGTCGGCGCCGTCACGCTCACGAGCGGCAACATCATCGGCTCAGGCACGCTGACGAGCACCGCGAACTTCGCCACGACATCCGGCACGATCGCGGCCCCGCTCGGCGGCACCGGCTTCGGCATCGCCCAGGGATCGGGCACCACGGTCGTGACCAGCAGCAACGCCTTCACCGGCGGCAGCACGGTCGCCTCCGGCGGCGTGCTCAACCTCCGCAACGCCGGGGCTCTGGGGACCTCGGGCACGGCCACCGTGTCGAGCGGCGGCGCGATCGAACTCCAAAACTCCGGCACGCTCGCCCGCGTGCTGAGCCTCAGCGGGTCGGGTGTCTCGAGCGGCGGCGCCCTGCGGAACGTCAGCGGTACCAACGGCATCAGCGCCGGCGTCACACTCGCTGCCGCCTCACTGATCACCTCCGACGCCGGCCTGCTCACACTCTCCGGCACGATCGGCGGCAACTTCCTCAAGACGTTCGGTGGCGCCGGCAACGTCGCGGTGAGCAATGTCATCTCGGGCAACGCAGGCATGACGATGGCCGGCTCGGGCACGCTCACCCTGTCGGGCAACAACACGGTGACCAACACGTTCGCCATCAACAGCGGCGTCGTCCGGGCCACGACGAGCACGGGGGCGCTCGGCGCCGGCTCGCTCACGCTCGGCGGAGGAGCCCTCGAACTCGCCAACGACACCGGCCTCGCCTTCGGCCGCAACGTCACGGTCGCGTCGAGCGGCACGATCTTCTCCGAGCGGCTCACCGCCGGGGCCGGCGTCACGCACACGCTCGGCACGCTCTCGATCGGCGGCCAGACGCTCACGCTCGCCACCGACGCGAGCGTCACGAGCGGCACGGCCGGCCTCTCGTTCGCGGGCGCGACGCTCACCGGCAACGCCACGTTGTCGACCGGCTCGGCCACCGCCTTGAACGTCACGGGCGCCATGTCGGGCGGCTTCGGCATCACGAAGACCGGCGCCGGCGTGCTCACGCTCTCCGACGCGAGCGGTCATGGCAACACCACCGTGTCGGAGGGCCGGCTCAACGTCAACTTCCTGTCGGCGCTCGGCACCACGACCGGCACGCTCTCGATGGCCGCCGGCACGACCCTGGGCAACACGTCCGGAGCCGCCGTGACCGTCGGCAACGCGAAGTCGATCGTCCTCGGATCGAGCCTGACGTTCGCCGGGCCGTCGGACCTCAACCTCGGCACCGGCACCACCACGCTCGCGGCGGCCAACACCACGATCGACGTCTCCGCCGGCACGCTGACCTTCGGTGGCAACGTCGTCGGCGACGGCCTCGGCATCACCAAGACCGGCACCGGCACGCTGGTCTTCACCCACCTCGCGGCTGGTGCCTACACCGGCAACACCACGATCAGCCAGGGCGAGCTGTTTCTCGACGGGCTGTCAGTGCTCGGCGGCGGCACAGGCACGATCGTCACGGTGCAAAACGGGGCCTTCCTGCGGATCGGATCGTCCGCGTCCGCCGGCAACGTGACCGTCAACACCTGGACCGGCGGCCTGATCACCGGCACGGTGACGAACGTGAACGTCACCTTCACGACCTCCGGCACGCTGTCGGCCACCGACGCGTTTCTCAACGGGACGCAGACGATCGCTCCGGGCATCGTGGTCTCGGCCTCGGCCAACTACTTCGGCTCGATCCCGTCGACCCCGGTGCCCGACCGGATCGTGATCCAAAATAGCGGCACGATTCAGGCCCTGGCATCGTTCGACATCGAGGCCACGCAGGGGCTCGTGTTGGCGGGCGGGACGACCACGTTCAACATCGCCGGTGCCAGCGGACAGCGGCTTTTTGTCGAGTCGGTCGTCAGCGGCTCCGGCACGCTCCGCAAGACGGGCACGAACAACCTCCGGCTGCTCGGGGAGAACACCTACACGGGCGGCACCATCGTCGAGCAGGGGATCATCGGCGTCGTGGCGGATGCGTCGCTCGGCGCCGTGACCGGTGGCGTGCAGATCCTGGGCGGGGAACTCGTCGGCGCCCAGACGGCCGCGGGCGCGGCGACCGACGTGACGCTCGCCGCAGCTCGGGCGGTCACGATCGGCAACGGCGTGACGAGCGCCATCTCCGCCCAGAATGGCAACCGCCTGGCCTACGCCGGCACGCTCGCGGAGGTCGACGGCGGCGGCGCCGCCGGCAACGTCCGCATCGGCTTCGCCGGCTCCCGCGCGGGCACCGTGGTGCTCGGTGGCACCAACACGTACCGCGGCTCGACCACGCTCGTGGCCGGCACGCTCGAGGTGGCCGTGCTCGGGAACGGAGGCGCCGCCAGCGGCCTCGGTCAGTCGTCGAATGCCGCGGGGAATCTCGTGCTCCAGGGAGGCAGCCTGCTCCGCTACACCGGGGCCGACGCCTCGACCGATCGCCTGTTCACCGTCGGCACCGGCGGTGCCACGATCGATTCGGGCACGGGCAGGCTGGCGTTCACCAACTCGGGCACCACCGCCCAGGCCGGCACGGGGGCCCGCACGGTCACGCTCGCCGGCAGCGGGTCGGCCAGCCTCGCGGCGATCCTGGCCGACCTCGATGCCGGGAACAAGACGTCGCTCGTGAAGTCGGGCGTCGGCACGTGGGAGCTGACCTCGGCGCAACTCTTCACGGGCACCACGTCGCTGCAGGGAGGCACGCTGCTCGTGAACGCCCTGCTCGAATCGCCGGTCACCACGGCGGCCACCACGACGCTGGGCGGCTCGGGCACGATCGGCGGCTTCGCCTCGATCGGCGGCATCCACGCCCCGGGCAACTCGCCGGGCCTGCAGACGTTCTCCAACGGTCTCACGTACGGCGGCACGTCGCAGTTCCAGTGGGAACTCTCGGCCAACACGGCCGCGACGGGGGATCGGGGCACGTTGTACGACGGCGTCGACGTCACCGGCGGCAACCTCCAGATCGACGCCGGCGCGACCTTCGACCTGATCTTCAACTCGGCCCTGTCGGGCGGCGGCCTCTCGACCGTGTCGTGGGGCGACGAGTTCTGGGCCGTGAATCATGAGTGGGTGGCGATCGCGTTCGCGGGCGCGGGCTCGAGCACCGGCCTGTTCACGATCGGCACGATCGGCAACGACATCAACGGCAACCCGCTCTGGGTGACTCGGCCCGAGGCTTGGTTCGAGGTCAAGCGCGACGGCGACAACATCATCGTCGCCTACTCGGCCCCCGAGCCGGGCTCGATCACGATCGCCGCGATCGGCGTCGGCATCCTCGGCTGGCGGCTCCGCCGCCGGATCCGCGTCAGCGCTTGAGGAAGCCCCGGGCCACGAGCGTGGCCTCGTGCGGCGTTCTCCGCAGCAGCCGGGCGGCCAGCGGTGTGGCCATGAGCGTGGTGCCCACCGCCATGAACACGAGCATGCAGTAGACCGCCGGCGGGATCACGCCCAGATCCATGCCGACGTTGATCACGATCAACTCCATGAGCGCCCGCGTGTTCATGAGCACGCCCACGCAGGCCGCCTCACCGGCCGGCACGCCCGACAGCCGGGCCGCCAGGCCGCAGCCCCCCCACTTGCCGACGACGGCCACGGCGAACACCGCCGCGCACCAGCCCCAGGCCTCGGGCGAGTCGAGCGAGCCCACGTTCGTCCGCAGGCCCGTGAACGTGAAGAAGATCGGCAGGAAGAAGACCGTCACGAAGTCGGAGAGGTGCCGCGTCACGGCCTGACGAACCCGCGGCACGCCCGAGAGCGATGCGCCGAGCAGGAAGGCGCCGAAGATCGCAAAGATGCCGATCCGGCTGGTGACCCAGGCCGCCGCGAAGAGCACCGCGAGCACGAGCGACAGGGCGCCGAGCGAGAGCCGCGGTTCGCCGTCGCTCGCCACCGCCCGCTCGAGCCGCGGCAGGAGGAGCGGCCGCACGACGAAGAGCATCGCGGCGGCGAACGCAAGCGTGGCCCCCACCATCCGCACGATGGCGGCGGGCTCGAAGTTGCCCGTCGCGAGCGCAGACACCGCGGCCAGGAGCGTCCAGCCCACGGCGTCGTCGCAGGCGGCCGCGGCGATCACGAGCGCCCCCAGGGCCGTGTGCTGGAGGCCCATCTCGATCAGGATCCGGCCGAGGATCGGGATCGCGGTGATCGACATCGCGGTGCCGAGGAAGAGCGCGAACGACCGCGGGTCGATCCATCCGGTCGCGCCGAGAGCCTCGAGCCGTGGGGCCATGAGCCCGGCGAGGCCGAGGCCGAGGCCGAAGGGGAGCACGACGCCGGCCACCGACACGGCGGCGGCCGTCCGTCCCTGGCGGTGGACGTGGGAGAAGTCGAACTCGATCCCGATCATGAAGAGCAGGAGCACGAGGCCGATCTGACTGAGGCTCGTGAGCGACGCCTCGAGCGCCGTGCCCATGCCCCCTGCCCCACGGCCGAACACGGCCGCGAACCAGTCCGGGGCGAGGGCCCCGAAGAGCGACGGCCCGAGGACGAGTCCCGCCACGATCTCCCCGACCACGCTCGGCTGACCGAGCCACCGGGCCACCGCCGCCCCGGCCCGCGCGGCGAGGATGATGACGATGAGCTGGATGAGGAGCGGCCGCAGGGCCTCCTCGCGGCCGGCGGCGAGCACGACGGGCATCCCGGAGATCGCGAGGTCGGGCATGGAGGCGGTCTGGCCGGATGGGAGAACCGGAGCCTATAACGATCCGTAGAAACGGTACCCGGCCACGGCTTCGCACGCGAGCGTGCCATGTTCGCAGCCCGTGAACCCTCCGACATCGACAGGTTCTTCCGCGGCCTGACGGAATACGCCTTCCATTCCCGGCTGGGCGTCGTGGATCCGCCGCTGGTGGACTACGTGTCGCTGCTGCTCGTGCGGTTCCTGCGGCTCGACGAACCGGTGGGCGCCACCCCCGCGGCACCCGACGCGGTCGCGGTGGCGCGGCTCCTCGACGAGGCCCGATCGCACCCGGCGGACGCGGCCCGCGCCGAGTTCCGGCAGATCGGTGACGTCACGCTGTTCTGGAGCGGCCTCTACCCCGAGGCCCTGCGGCGGCTGCAGCCTTCGGGCCCGCACGACGACCTCGGCGTCTATCGCGAGGCGGGCCGGCGGGCCTACTGGCTCGTGAGCACCCTCGAGCCCGACGACGCTGCCGAGGAACGTCTCCTCTTCGAGCGTCTGGCCCACGACTACGACCTCTGCGTCGAGGGGCTCGCCGAGGTCCGCCGCGCCTGGGGCGAGGCCGCGTGAGACGGCTCGCGGTTGACACTCGCATGTCGGGAGGCATCTCATCGGCATCCGGCCACGGTGCCTGACCGTCTCGGGTTGGGAAAGGCAAGGGGATGCCCGTGCCGTGAAGCCGGCGTTGCTGGCTGAGCGCAGCAAGGATTGCGGAGCGAGGGCAGCATCGAGTGACTGAAGGGCAGGAAGCCCTTCAGGAACGTCCGGACGAGACGGCACGGGCGTCCCCGAAGCCGGGTAGGCGCGGTGACGCGCCGGTATCACGTGGGATCCGTATGAGAAGGAACTCCACCGCACCGAGATCCGCCACTAGCCCACAAGTTGTGCAGGCCACGGGGGGTCGAACGCCGCAGCCTCGACCGGCATGCCCGCCCGCACGAGCGCGATGATCACGTCGGCAAATGCGCCGCGGGCCGGATCGTGCCGGCACGTCAGCTGGCTCTCGTCGACCGCGGCCGCCTCCTCGACGAGCGGCCCGATCAGGCGGACCGCGTCGGCCGCCCGCCCCGGGCACTCGATGCGGCGCGTCCACGTGCGGCCCGGGAACGCGGCCGGGTCGGCGGGGCCGCTCGCCACGAGCCGCCCCTCGGCCATCACGGCGAGGTGCGTGAAACACGCCGGCACGCCGGCGTCGTCGATCGCTGCGAGCACGGTGCGACCCATGAGATGTGCGTCGGCCACGAGCCGCTCGATGTCGCGGCGGCCGGCCGGATCGAGGCCACCGAACGGGTCGTCGAGCAGGAGCACCGCCGGATCGTGGATCAGGGCGCGGGCCACGAGCAGCCGCTTCGCCTCGCCGTCGGCCAGCGTGTCGAGCTGCATCCGCCCCCTGCCGGCGAGGCCGGCCATGCCGAGGGCCCGCTCGACGGCGACATCGATCGCCGCACCGCGGAGCCCGGCCGCATCGGCGGAGAGCTCGAGAAACTCGGCCGCGCGGAGCCCCGGCCAGGGCGGCATCCACGCCGGCACGTAGCCCACGACCCGCCGGACCGCGTCGCCGTCACGCCGCACCGACTGCCCGTCCACGAGGATCTCGCCGGCGTGGAGCGGCAGGGCCGTGGCCACGGCGGCGAGCAGCGAACTCTTACCGGCCCCGCTTCGGCCCACGAGCGCCGTCGCGTGTCCCGCCGCCACCGAGAGCGCGACGCTCTCGCAGACGACCAGCCCGTCCCGCTCGACCGTCGCACGCTCGCAGCGGATCATGTGGTTGAACGATCGAACGAGGCTGGGAAAATCAGCCCTGTCCCAAGACCGCGAACTGCGTGGGGAGGGGTTGCCCGACCATCACGGGTCGTCACCGAGACACCCCCTGCCCCGCCAGCCGGTCGGCCGTCATCTCGATGGCCACGAGCATGCCGCGGGCCTTGTTGAGCGTCTCCTCGAACTCCTTCTCGGGCACGCTGTCGGCCACGATCCCGGCGCCCGACTGCACGTAGGCCTTCCCATTGGCCACCACGATCGTCCGCAGGGCGATGCAGGTGTCCATCGACCCGGCGAAGTCGACGTAGCCGACCGCGCCGGCATAGGGGCCGCGGCGGACCGGCTCCAGTTCATCGATGATCTGCATGGCCCGGATCTTGGGCGCCCCCGAGACGGTGCCCGCGGGCAGGCAGGCCCGCAGGGCGTCGAACGGGGTGAGGCCGGGAGCGAGCCGCCCCGTGACGTTGCTCGTGAGGTGCATGACGTGGCTGTAGCGCTCGATCGACATCACGTCGGAGAGCACGACCGAGCCGATCGTCGACACGCGGCCCACGTCGTTGCGGCCGAGGTCGATGAGCATGACGTGCTCGGCACGCTCCTTCGGGTCGGCGAGCAGGTCCTCCGCGAGGGCCCGATCCTCCTCGGGGGTCGCCCCGCGGCGCCGCGTGCCCGCCAGCGGCCGGACGGTGACCTCGCCGTCCACCGCGCGAACCATGATCTCCGGCGAACTTCCCACGAGCGTGTACGCCGGCGTCCGCAGGTAGAACATGAACGGGCTCGGGTTCACGACCCGCAGCGTGCGGTAGATCTCCAGAGCGGGCATGGCGCAGGGCACCTCCAGCCGCCGGCTCAGCACCACCTGGAAGACGTCGCCCGCGCGGATGTATTCGATCGCCCGGTCCACGGCGGCCAAAAACTCCTCGTGGGAAAACCCCGACCGGGCAGTGCCATCGGTGATGCAGCGGGGCTCGTGTCGCGGGCCGATGTCGGCGGGCGGCGGCCAGTCGCTGGGCGCCGCGAGGCGCTCGATCGTGGCATCGATCCGGCGGCAGGCCGCGGCCCTGGCCCGCTCGATCCCGGCGGGCGAATCGTCGTCTATCCTCGCGAGCACGACCACGTCGATCGCCTTGGTGGCGTTGTCGAACACCACCATCCGGTCGTAGAGGGCGAACGACAGGTCGGGCAGCCCCAGCTCGTCGGGGGGCGCGTCAGGGAGCCGCTCGACGTAGCGGATCGCGTCGTAGGCGGCACAGCCCACCGCGCCGCTCGTGAAGGGGGGCAACTCGGGGAGACGGGCCGGACGATAGGCGGCCATGCGGCGCTCGAGTTCGGCGAGCGGGTCGGCACACTCGAGCGTCTCCGAACCGGCCGGGCCGGTGACCGTGACGGCCGTGCCGCGGGCCTCGAGCCGCAGGAAGGGGTCGGCGGCGAGAAAACTGTAGCGGCCCACCTTTTCGCCACCGATCACGCTTTCGAAGAGGCAGGCGGCAGGACCCGAGTCGAGGCGGGCGAACGCCGAGAGCGGCGTGAGCGCGTCGGCGAACAGCCGTCGGTAGACCGGCACGAGCCTGCTTTCCCGCGCCAGGGCGGCGAAGCGTGACGTGTCCGGAAGGTGCGTCATGGGGGGCGAAGCGTGGGGACGGTGCCCGAGACTACCCGTGTGATCACGTGCCGCCAACACGGCCGCCTGCGCCGGGGTTTTGCCCCGTTCTGGTATGATTCCGCGGAGCGGCGTCGCGGCCGCGATGGGAGCCCGAGCGATGAAGTGCCACCAGTGCGACAAGCCGGCCGTGTTCCACATCACGGAACTGGAGACGGGCGAGGTCCGGGAACTCCACTTCTGCGAGGATCACGCCCGCGCCTACCTCAATCATTCCGAGGCCGCCGCCGAGGAGGGAGCCGCCGAGGGCTCGCCCGGCGGCCCCCTCGCGGTCACCCAGACGGCGGACGAACTGGCGGCCATCGATCAGAAGGCGTGCCCGATGTGCGGCATCACGTTCTTCGAGTTCCGCAACCAGGGCCGGCTGGGATGCCCGAATGACTACGTGCACTTCGAGAAGGAACTCGAGCCGCTGATCGCCAACATCCACGGCGCCACCCAGCACACCGGCCGCCGGCCGGGTCGGGCCCTCGCGGCGGAGGCGGCGGAGGCGGCCGGCACCGTGCCCCACCTTCCCGCGGGCACCCAGGAATTGACCAGAGTCATCGGCCTCCGCTCCGGGATGAAGGAGGCGATCGCCAGTGAGGATTACGAGCAGGCCCGCGAGGCCCGCGACGAGATCCGTGCCATCGAGGAGAAGTGGCTCGGCGCGAGCGGCGCCTGAGGGGGCCGCGACGCCGGAGTCGATCCACATGCAACTCGACAACCTCACCAACACCGTCGGCGAGTGGCTGCGGGGCACGGGCCCCGAGTCCGACATCGTCATGAGCAGCCGTGTCAGGCTGGCCCGCAACGTCGCCCAGTTCCCGTTCGTGAGCCGGGCCACCGAGCAGGACCGCACCGAGATCGAGAAGTTCCTGCGGGAGCGGATCGCGAAGTCACCCGCAGGCGCGGCGCTCGACTACATCGACGTGGGCGGACTCGAGGAGGTCGATCGGCAGTTCCTCGTCGAGCGGCAGCTCATCAGCCGCGAGTTGGCCGAGGCGCAGGGGGCCCGCGCCGTGGCCATCGACGGCCGCGAGCAGGTGAGCCTGATGGTCAACGAGGAGGATCACCTGCGGATCCAGTGCATGCACAGCGGCCTCGACCTCGAGGCCGTGTGGGCGCAGATCCGCGCCGTGGACGATGCAGTCGGCGCGGTCGTCCCCTACGCCTACCATCCCCGCTGGGGCTACCTCACCGCCTGCCCCACGAACGTGGGCACCGGCATCCGCGTGAGCGTGATGCTCCACCTGCCGGCGCTCGTGATCACGCGGCAGATCGACAAGGTGTTTCGCAGCCTCCACAAGATCTCGCTGGCCGTCCGCGGCCTCTACGGCGAGGGCTCGCAGGCGATGGGGGACTTCTACCAGATCTCCAACCAGATGACGCTGGGCAAGACCGAGGAGGAACTGCTCCAGCAGGTGGGCGACGTGGTGCCCGTGCTCATCGACTACGAGCGACGGGCCCGGGAGTTTTTGGTTCGCGAGACGCAGCAAAACGTGCACGACCAGGTGAGCCGGGCCTACGGCATCCTCCGCACGGCCCAGACCATCAGCGCCGAGGAGACGATGCAACTCCTCTCGCGGGTCCGCATGGGCGTGCTCCTCGGCCTCATCGGCGACGTCAACCTGGCCGACATCAACTCGCTCCTCGTCCGCACGCAGCCGGCGCACCTGCAGAAGCTCCGCGGCGTCGAGCTCGACACCCGCGACCGCAACATCGAGCGGGCCCGCTACCTGCGGCAGCACTTCGAGGGGGGCGAGCCCCGGGCGAACGCCAACTGACACGGCTGATAAGGCCCCCACTTGATCCTCGCGCGGAGGGAGGCATCTCGTCGGCAGCCGACCTGTGAGCCCAACCGGCTCGGGTCTGCCCACACCCTCTCGCCGGACGCTCGCTGCGCTCATCCTGAGCTTCGCTTGCTCGGAGACGGCTGC
>CAIXGY010000006.1 GCA_903919035.1 uncultured Planctomycetaceae bacterium
AGCCGGCGTTGCTGGCCGAGCGCAGCACGGAGTGCGAAGCGAGGCCAGCATCGAGTGCGCGACGGGCACGACGCCCGTCGCGCACGTCCGAGCGAGACGGCACGGGCATCCCCCACGCCGGGACAGATGCGGTGACGCGCGTGGATCGCGTGGGGACCGTATCACGCGGAGCCCACGTGACGTCTCGTACTCTGTCGGCGGGTGTCGTGGTGGCGGAACTCGCGGCTGGCTCATGCCGATGACCGGACCGTCAGGGCCGGCCCGCCGCGCCCAGCCGCTCGTTCCACCGGGCGGCGTCGCGGGGCTCGTAGCGGACGGGATCGAAGCTCGTGCGGACGATCTCGCGGATCCTCGCGAGATCGACGCGACCGTCGCGGGCGATGAGCTGCACGAGCAGGTTGCCGATCGCCGTGGCCTCGACCGGGCCCGCGATCACGGGTCGGTCGGTCGCGTCGGCGATCATCTGGCACAGCAGCCGGTTTTGCACGCCGCCGCCGACCACGTGAACCGTGCCGAGGCGGCGACCGACGAGGGCGTCGAGTTCGCCGAGCGTGCGCCGGACTCCGGCCGCCACGCTCTCGAGCGCCGCGCGGACGACGGCGCCGGTCGTGTGGGGCACCGGCTCTCCGGTCGCACCGGCGAGGGCCCGGATCGCCTCCGGCATGTCGGCCGGCGCGACGAGCGTGGGGTGATCAGGATCGACGAGCGTCACGAGCGGGGGGGACTCGGCGGCCAGCGAGGTGAGCCGATCCCACGTCCACGCCTGGCCGTCCCGCTGCCAGGCGGCGCGGCACTGCTGCACGAGCCACAGGCCGCAGACGTTCTTGAGCAGCCGGGTCGTGCCCCCGACTCCACCCTCGTTCGTGAAGTTGCGGGCCAGGCACTCGGACGTCACGAGCGGCTCCCCGAGTTCGGCGCCCACGAGCGCCCACGTGCCGAGGCTGACGTAGGCCCACTCGCCCGGGGCCGCGACCGCCGGGACGGCGGCGATGGCGCTGGCGGTGTCGTGCGTGCCGGGCAGGATCACCCGCACGCCGTGGAGCCCCGTGTCGGCCGCGACGTCGCCACGGAGTTCGCCGAGAACCGTGCCCGGGTCGGCGAGCGGCCCGAAGATCCGCCGGGGCAGCCCGAACCGATCGAGCATCGGGAAGGCCCAGTCCCGCGTCCGCGGATCGTAGCACTGCGTGGTCGAGGCGTTCGTGCGCTCGGTGAACCGCTCGCCCGACAAGAGCCAGTGGAACAGGTCCGGCATGAGCAGCATTCGTTCGGCGGCGGCGAGCACGCTCGACCTCGCCGCCTGGAGCGCCAGCACCTGGTAGAGCGTATTGAGCTCCATGAACTGCAGCCCGGTGGCGGCGAAGATGTCCGCCCGCGACACCGTCCTCTCGGCGGCGGCGATCATGCCGCGGGTCCGCCCGTCGCGGTAGCAGACGGGGTTGGCGAGCAGCCGGCCATCGGCACCCAGCAGCGCGAAGTCGACGCCCCAGGTGTCGACGCCCACGCTCGCGACGGCTTCGCCATAGTGCGATCCCGCCGACCGCAGCCCGAGCACGACCTCCTGCCAGAGCCGCGGGAGGTCCCAGACCAACTCGCCGCCGAGCGACACTGGCCCGTTCTCGAACCGGTGGACCTCCTCGATCGCGAGTCGGCCTGCGGTGCACGTGCCGGCCAGCACACGGCCACCCGAGGCGCCGAGATCCACCGCGAGTGCGACTGACCGTGTCATGGGCATCTCCGTTGGGGTCGGCATTGTTCCGTTGCCACCGGGTCGGGCATATTCTCCAGAGTCCCTGCCCACCGTGAACGGGTCCCCCATGGCCGCCGGCGAATCCGAGTCTTCTGCGACGGCATCGACCGCTCCCCCGGCCGAGGTCCGGGAGGAGCTGGCCCGCGCCAGCCGCGAGTTGGAGGCCGCCGAACCCCGGGAGATCGTCCGCTGGGCCGCGACGCGGTATCCCGACCGCCTCACGATGGCCACGGCCTTCGGCCCCGAGGGCTGTCTCATCATCCATTGGCTCGCCCAGGTCGCGCCGCACACCCACGTCTTCAATCTGGAGACCGGCTACCAGTTCCGCGAGACGCTCGACCTCCGCGACCGCATCGCGCGGCGCTACGGCATCGAGGTGGCGCTCGAGCGGCCGGAGACGACGGTCGAGGACTACGAGCGGCTCCACGGCGGACCGCTCTACCGCACCGATCCCGACCGCTGCTGCGGCGACCGCAAACTCGCGGTGATCCGGCGGGTCCTGCAGAACTTCGACGCCTGGATGAGCGGCATCCGCCGCGACCAGAGCCCCGACCGGGCGGCGGCCCCGATCGTGGGCTGGGATCACAAGTTCGGCGTGGTGAAGGTCTCGCCCCTGGCGAACTGGACGAAGGCCATGGTGTGGGACGCGATCGTGCGGGAGGACGTGCCCTACAACCCGCTGCACGACAAGGGCTACGTGAGCATCGGCTGCCAGCCCTGCACCCGGGCGATCGGCGCGGGCGAGGACGAGCGGGCTGGCCGCTGGAGCGGGACGGCCAAGACCGAGTGCGGCCTCCACTCGCGCGGCTGATGCAAGTCGCATCTGCCGGCCGGCCGGCGCCGGCCGCGGACGGGTTGCTGGCGGACGCCGGTGTTGGCAGGTAGGTTCGAGCGCGGCAGGCTGACGAGGCGGATGGGTATGAGACGACATGCCGTGACGATCCTCGCGGTGGCGGCCGGCTGCGTCGGCCTGTCGGTGCTCGCCGGCCGGCCGGCCGGCGGCGGAATCATCGATCTCGGTGAATCGGCCGGATTCACCTTTTCGCAACCGACCGTGCAGACGCAGGTAGGCACGTTCGACACGCTGTTCAACGAGTATCTCCTCGACACCGGCGCCAGCGGCATCGTCGTCGGGGCGGCCGCATCGCAGGAACTCGGCGCCGCGGGCCTGCAGACCGTCGCCACGTATTACGACTTTGGAATCGGCGGACGGGAGGCGACGCAGGTTTCGGCTCCATACGACTTCCGCTTCGCCGGCGCGAACGGCGTGCCGATCACGCTGCCGACCACGAGGATCCAGACCTCGGGCGGTAATTTCGGCTTCTACGCGGGCATCGCCGGCATGCCGCTCATGATCGACCGGACGGTCGGCCTCGACCTCACCGCGCAGGCCGACTTCAGCAACTTCGGCACCGGGGCGATCGACGTCCAGTTCGGCTCGGGACCGCTACCGAACCGTGCCCACCAATACTCGGTGCCGCTGTCGATGCGATTGTTTCCCATGGATGGCCAGGTCGATCCGGGCGACCCGCTGCCCGTCTATGCCCCGCTGCCGTTCGCGCCGGTCGAGGTGCAGTACGGGGCGAACCGACGTGCGGGCAGTTTCCTCGTCGACACCGGCGCGATGCTGAGCTTGCTCTCCAGCCAGGTGGCCATCGACCTGGGCCTCGACGCCAACGGCGACGGCTTCCTCGAGGACAACGCGGTGGACTTCGTCGAAGTGGCCGGCGTCGGTGGCTCGTTGTTCATGCCGGTGTTCAACGTCGACGCGGTCTCGATCCGCGCCGCGGGCGGGGTCGATCTGATGGCGCGGAAGATGCGGGTGGGCGTGCTCGACATCGATCCGTCGTTGGCGGGCGTGTTGGGCATGGACCTGCTCAACTCGGGCTGGGATCTGTACGGGGCGAACATCTTCCTGGGGCTGGATCCCGGGCCGCCGCCGGGCATCGACCACGTGGACTTCGACTTTCGCGGTGCGGCGACGACGCTGCAGGCCGAGATGCGACTGACGCTCTCCGCCACCCGCGACACGGCCGCAGCCGAGGGACCGCTCGTCCTGTCGGCCACCGGCAGCCAGACGCAGGTCCAACTCGGCCTTCCCCTGATCGCCGGCCGCGGGCCGCTCTCCGTCGGCGGATCGGGCACGGTGATCCTCGACGCGGTCAACCTGCTGACCGGCACGACGACCGTGCAGGCGGGCGGATCGCTGCGGATCGCCACGGCCGACGCGCTCCTCGGCAGCCCCACGGTCGTGCAACCCGGAGGCCGCCTGGAGCTCGCGCAAGGCATCATCGCCCGACTCCCGAGCCTCACGCTCGCGGGTGGCACGCTCGCGGCCTCCGCACTCACCGTCAACGGCACGAGCGGCATCGCGCACTTGATCGTCGCGTCGGGAACGGTGACCGGCAGCCCGGCCCTGGCAGTAGGCGTGGGGGGCACCGTGCACCTGCCACGTGGAGCCCGGCACGTGCTCACGGTGAGCAGCCTCGCCGTCGACCAGGCGGCCGGCGGAAGGATCGATATCGGCACCGGCCGGATCGACATCGCTGCCGGCGGCATCGCGCAGGCGGACCTCCGGGCGGATCTGGTGGCAGCCCGCAACGGCGGTGCCTGGGACGGTCCCGCGGGCATCGGCACGAGCGCCACGGTGGGGAACGCGGCGGGGCGATCCATCGGCTACCGCGTGACAGGTTCGGGCAGCGGCGCGGCGACCGTGGCCTGGGCGGCGTTCGGCGACGTCAATCTCGACGGCCAGGTGAACTTCACCGACATCTCGCTGCTCAACAACAGCGGGCTGTTCAATGCCGGGGGATCGGCCGGCGACTGGTACGAGGGCGACTTCAACTACGACGGCCGGGTGACGTTGACCGACATCATGCTCATGAACAACACGGGACTGTTCGGGGCGGGCTCCTACCTGCCGACGACCCCGCTGCGGGCGGGCGGTTTGCCTCCTTCCACGCTCGACACCGGGCGGGTATCGCTCACGGCGGCGGTTCCCGAGCCTTCCACCGGCCTGCTCGCCGTGGCGGCCGGTAGCGTGGCGACGGTGGCCGCCATGCGCCGTCGCCTCCGGCGGCAGCAGGCCCGCTCGGCAGCCTACGACGCCTGACCGAGCAGCCAGGCGAGCAGGCCTTTCTGCACGTGCATGCGGGCTGCGGCTTCCTCGACGACGACGCTCTGCGGGCCATCGATCACGCCGTCGGTCACCTCCTCGCCGCGCCGGGCCGGGAGGCAGTGCATGAACAACGCGTCGGGGCAGTGGGCCATCAGCCTCTCGTTCACCTGGTACGGCCTGAAGGCCTCGAGGCGGGCGGCCCGTTCCTTCTCCTGGCCCATGCTCGTCCAGACGTCGGTGTAGACCACCGCCGCGCCCTTCACGGCGGCCACCGGATCGGTCGTCTCCTCGATCGCGGCGTGCGGCAGGATCGTCGCGAGGTGGCGGCGGAATTCCACGTCGAATCGATAGCCCGGCGGCGCGGCGAGCACGAATCGCATCCCGAGCGATCCGCACACGACGGCCAGCGACCGCGCCACGTTGTTGCCGTCGCCCACGAACGCGAACGTGAGGCCGGCGACACGACCCACCCGCTGGCGGAGCGTGTAGACATCGGCGAGGGCCTGGCAGGGATGGGCCTGGTCGGAGAGGCCGTTGATGACCGGCACGCCCGCCACCGCGGCCAGTTGCTCGATCGTGGCATGGGCGTTGGACCGGCAGACGATCGCATCGACGTATTCACCGAGCACGCGGCCGAAGTCGGCGATGCTCTCCCGCGACGAGGCGAAGCCGGTGTCGGCGCCCAGAAACAGGCTCGTGCCCCCGAGGTGGGCCATGGCCGCCTCGAAGCTCACGCGGGTCCGCAGGCTCGGCTTCTCGAACACGAGCGCCAGCACCCTGCCCGGCAGCAGGGCATCGCGGCGGCCGGCCTCGAACTTCTCCTGCAGGTCGCGCGAGACCGCGAACACGGCCTCGATCTCGGCCGCCGACAAATCCTCGGGAACGACGACGTGACGCATGGCCGGACTCACGACTTCGCGGCGACCTCGACGATCGCCTCGGCGAGACGGTCGCAGCCGTCGTGAACCTCCGACTCCGAGAGCGTCATCGCCGGCAGGAGTCGGATCACCCGGCCCTGCGTGGCGTTGACGAGGAGTCGCCGGTCGAGGCACGCCTGCACGACGGCCGCTCCGTCGATCGCGAGTTCCACGCCGATCATCATTCCCATGACACGAACGTCGCGAATCGTCTCGCAGCGTCCCTGGAGTTCCACCAGCCGCTCGCGGAACACGCCGGCGATCCGCTCGACGTGGTCGAGCAGCCCCTCGTCCTCGATCATGCGGATCGCCGCGATCCCGGCGGCAGCCGCCAGCGGATTGCCGCCGAACGTCGCGGCGTGCATGCCGGGCCGCAAGTGCTTCGCGAGTTCCACGGTCGTGAGCATGGCTCCGCCGGCGACGCCGGCGCAGAGGCTCTTCGCGAGCGTGATCACGTCGGGCGTGACGCCGAAGTGCTGGTAGCCGAACCACTTGCCCGTCCGGCCGCAGCCGCACTGCACTTCGTCGAACACGAGCAGGAGGTCACGCTCGTCGCAGATCCGTCGCAGGCCCTCGAGGAAGCCGGCGGGTGCGGGCACGACGCCTCCCTCGCCGAGGATCGGCTCCACGAGAATCCCGCCGGTCTGGTCGTCGATCAGCCGTTCGACCGCGTCGAGGTCGCCGTGCGGGGCATACTGAAAGCCGGCGAGCATCGGCCCCAGACCCTCGTGGTACTTGGGCTGGGCGGTCGCCGTCACGCTCCCCATGGTGCGGCCGTGGAAGCCCCCCTTGAACGTGACGAGCTTGTACTTCTTCCCGTCGCTCCGCAGCCGCACGAGCTTGATCGCCGCCTCGTTGGCCTCGGTGCCGGAGTTGCAGAAGAAGGCCTGGCCCCCGAACGACCGCTCCGCGAGCAGCCGCGCCCACTCGCCCTGCGGCTCGGTGTACCACGTGTTGGGCACGTGGATGAGCGTGGCGACCTGCTCCTGCACGGCCCGCACGACCGGCTCGGGACAGTGCCCGAGGAGATTGCACCCCCAGCCGGGAAACAGGTCGAGATACTCGGTGCCCTCGGCATCCCAGACCTTCGAGCCGACGCCGCGGACGAGGCACACCGGAAACCGCCGGTAGTTCGGGACCACGTAGCGGGTGAACGTGTCGATGACGGCCTGCGTCTTGGCGCCGGTCGGGGAATCGATCGTGGCCATGGGAATCCTCCGGGGCCGGTGGTTCAGCGGGCGGCCGTCGCAGCGGCAACGCCGGCCGCCGACGCCAACGCCGGATCGCGGACGAGTTCGGTGCCGACGCCGCTGGTCGTGTAGATCTCGAGCAGCAGCGAGTGCCGCAGCCGGCCGTCGATGATGTGAATCTTCTTGACGCCCTGGTCGAGCGTGTCGAGGCAGCCCTCGATCTTGGGGATCATGCCGCCGGCGATCGTGCCATCGGCGACCAGCGCCCGGGCCTCGGCGGCGGTCAGGTGCGGGATCAGGCTCTCCGGATCGTTGACGTCGCGGAGCACGCCGGGAATGTCGGAGAGCACGACGAGCTTCTCGGCCCCGATGGCCGCGGCGACGGCGGTGGCCGCGGTGTCGGCGTTGACGTTGAGCTTCTGGCCGTCGGCCGTGATCGCCATCGAGGGAATCACGGGCACCTGCCCCGCATAGGTGAGGTTGTCGATCGTGAGCCGGTCGACGCGGGTCACCTCGCCGACGTGGCCGAGGTCCACCGGCCCGTCGGGACCATCGAGCACGAGCCGCTCGCCGAAGAGGACATTCGTCGACAGAAAATTCAGCGACATCGCCCGGCCGCCATACTCCTCGAGTTTGGCGACGAGATCGTGATTGACCTCCGTGGCCAACACCTTCTCGACGATCGCCAACGTGGCGTCGTCGGTGTAGCGCCGCCCCTGCACGAATCGCGGCGCGATGCCGGCCGAGTCCATCGCCCGGCTGATCGCCTTGCCGCCACCATGCACGACGACGATCCGCATGCCGAGCGTGGACAGGAAGACGATGTCGAGCAGCAGGTGGCGGAGCGAGTCGGGATGCTCCACGACGCTGCCGCCGAGTTTGATGACGGTGGTGGTGTCACGAAACTTGCGGATCCAGCCCAGGGCCTCGATCAGCGTGTCGGCCTTCTGGATGGCCTTCTGCTGCGCCTTGGTGACGGAGGGGGTGGCCACGACTGCAAACAATCCTTTCGGAAACGACAGGGTGGGTCGCGGGCGGAGTTCGAGTCTAGCACTCTCGCGTCCCGAGGACACGGGGCAGGCATCATGAACGACGGCAACTCATCAGGGCAGATCGGCGATCGGCTCGGGCGTGCTAGGATTTTTCTGTGCAACCGGCGCACGTGGAGGCCATGGATCGTGTCTGAACGCGGCTCGTATTTCGATCGTCCCCGTGATCCCTGTACGGTTCGCTGCAGCGTTCCGTCTCGACTCCCGTGAGAGTGTCATTCCGGGCCGGCATGGTCATCGGCGCGGTCGTGGCGATGGTCGTCTTGGGAGGACGGCCCGCCGCGTCCCAGGGTACGCCGTCATCGGGCCCGCCACCGTCGCTGCCGACCGCCCTCGCCGACGCGATCGTCTCCGACGCCGAGGCACGCTCCCGGGCTGAGGCGACGAGCGAAGCGAAGGGGCCGTGGGGCACCCTGCAGTCGTCCTATGTCTACATCGCCGCACCCGACTCGATCCTGCGGTTCTTTCCCGTCCCGTCGGCCGTCACCAAGTGGACCTTCGTGGGCATGCCGAAGGCCGAGATAGCCGCCCTCTTCGACGGGCCCGACATTCCGGCAGCCCTGCGGACCGACATCACCGACGCCTCGCGCTGGACATCGGTCGGCGCACATGAGCAATTTTGTCCGTCCACGGCGGCCGTCGTCGCCCTCCCGGAGGAGGCCAGGGAACGCATCTACCGCGTTCTCTCGCAGTGGGAAGTCAACGAGTTCCACTACGCGCCCTACTTCGTGCCCGAAGGCGACATCGGTCGATGGCTTGACGACACCGGGCTGCGGCCCGAACTGATCGACGTCGTCCGCCGGACCGCCTATCGGAGAGGTCAATCGCTGTGCTTCAGCGACATGCCGCTGGTGGTGTCGATGACGCGGAGCCGCGCCGAAGCCCGGGCGATCATCAAGGCCTTCAGCCGCACCCGAACCGCCCTTCTCAGCCTGAAACTCGACCCGACGTCGGACATCGGCCGGATCCGAGACTACTGGAGCAGCGGCGATGCGAACGCCAAGGATTTC
>CAIXGY010000007.1 GCA_903919035.1 uncultured Planctomycetaceae bacterium
GCTCGGCCAGCAACGCCGGCTCGACGGCACGGGCAGACCTGAGCCGGTTGGGCTCACACGTCGGCTGCCAACGAGATGCCTCCCTCCGCGCGAGGATCACGTGGAATCCGTATCAGCTGAACCCACCGAGCGACGCCGGTCCGATCGCGGCTCCACACGCCGCCTCGGCGGGCGGCCGCGTGCCGCCGCTCAGCGGTGGCCCTGCTCGCCCGGAGGTGCGAGCAGTTGGCGTTCGAGCCGCACCTCGGCTGCGGCTCCGAATGCCAGGGCGAAAATCGGCAGGATGCCGATGTTTCGCCTGAAGTCAGTCCAGCCAGTCGGCTTCCGCCAGCCGCTCGGGCGTGTACGTGTCGGTCACGTAGCTGATGTCCTTCGAGATCAGCGACTCGACCTCGAGCTTGAAGCCGTTGGTGAGCATCGTCTCGATCTCCTTCTGCCAGGCCTTCTTGCCCGCGAACCACGGGTACGCGGCGATCTGCTTGGCCCGCTTGATGTCGGTGTCGTTGAGGGTGATCTGCACGCTCTGGCTGAGCTTGCAGCGGTGGTAGTCGCGACTCCGGATGCCCAGAAAGCGGGCCTCGGGGATCGCCATCCGCTTCGACTCGTAGGCCAGGTTGATCGAGCCCTGCTTGAGCACCGAGTAGATGTAGTAGCCCCAGGGGTCGTTGTCGAGCAGGCAGTAGACCGGGAGCTTCAGCTCGTTGTGGAGCCGATACAGCATGCGCCGGACGCCGCGGGGGGGCTGGCCGCCGCCGTGCGTCAGCAGGCAGTTGTGCTTCCTCCAGAATTTGTCCTCGTTGAATCGCCTCCATACGGTGTCTTTTTCGACATGGAGGATGAATTTCGCGTCACATGTCTTGAACTTGACGATGTCGGCTTCCACGATCGACGGGATCGAGTAGCCCCCCGAGCCCATCCGCGAGCAGTCGATCTCGTCGCCGGAGTCGATGAGCGTGATGGGGCCCACCATGCCGCCGCGATTGCTGGCGTAGACGTGGAGTTCCTCCCGCAGGCTCTGGAGGGTCACCTCCAGATCCTCGATGATCGGGTCGCACTCCTCCTGCGTGGCGAAGGTCTCCTCCCGGGTGCCTTCGATCGTGTGCTTGAGGAGGTAGTAGAGACCGCGGATGCTCGTGGTCTTCTGCTGTTCGATGAGCTGCTTGCAGCCGGTGCCCACGAGGAGCGTCTGCATGTAGCTCTTGGCCTGTGAGAGATTGAAGAGCTGCCGCCGGTTGGTCTGGCCCCCCATCTCGATGATCTTCCGCGACTTGTTGAAGCGGACGTTGGAGAGGCTGCGGGCGGGAATGTCGAGCCAGGGGTCGCGCTTCTTCTCCGCCGCGGCGGCCACCTCGTTGGCCAGTTCCACGATGAGCCTGCGCGTCTTCTGATCGACGGGGGGCAGTTTGCCGGCGGCGACCTTCGGCGTCTTCTTCGTCTTTGCGGCCATGTCGTGGCTCCGGGACGTGGTGCCGCGAATGGTACCCAGCCCGCGCGCGGAATGCACACGGGGCGTCAACTCGCCCCAACGTGCTCGGGGTTGCCCGTGCCGCCTCGCTCGGACGCTCGCTCCGGCCTTCCAGGCCGTCTCTCGCTCGATGCTGCCTGCGCTGCGGCATCCGGCCTGCGCTGGTCAGCAACGCACGTCGTCGGCCTTGCCGACGAAGCGGCGCACCACGTGGGGGGCCTTGATGCCCTGCGCCGTCTGGGCAGGGGCCTCGGCGCGGCGGCGGGCGCCGAAGAACTCCGCGATCCGGGCGACGACCGTGTGCTGTTCCGCAGCCGTGAGCTCGGGGAAGATCGGCAGGGCGAGCGTCTCCTCGGCGGCTTGCTCGGTGTGCGGCAGGTCACCCTTCCGCCAGCCGAGGTGCGCGAAGCACGTCTGCATGTGCAGCGGAACCGGATAGTAGATCTCCGTGCCGACGCCATGCTTCGTCAGGAAGGCCCGCAGTTCGTCGCGTCGCCCCTCACCCACGCGGATCACGAACTGGTTCCAGACGTGGCGTCCCCGCGACTCGTCGCCCGGCACCGCGACGCGGCCGGCGAAGTCGTACGCGGCGAAGGTGTCCGCATAGCGGGCGGCGTTGGCCTGGCGGGCGCTTGTCCAGGCGTCGAGATGCGGGAGTTTCACCCGGAGCACCGCCGCCTGGATCGAGTCGAGCCGGCTGTTGATGCCGATCACCTGGTGGTAGTAACGGGGCTCCATGCCGTGCACCCGCAGCAGGCGCAGCGACTTCGCGACGTCGTCGCGGGTGGTCGTGAGAAAGCCACCGTCGCCCGCACCGCCGAGGTTCTTGGTGGGGTAGAAGCTGAAACACCCCACGTCGCCGAGCATGCCCGAGCAGCGGCCGTGCCAGGTGGAGAGGATCGATTGGGCGGCGTCCTCCACGACGGGCACCGCCGCCCGCCTCGCGATCGGCAGCAGCGCGTCCATGTCGGCCGTCCGCCCGAAGAGGTGAACGGGGACGATCGCCTTGGTTCGCCGGCTGATCTTTCGCGAGACATCGACCGGGTCCACGAGGTAGGTCGCAGGATCGATGTCGGCGAAGATGGGGACCGCCCCCAGCCGCGTGACGGCGCTGGCCGTCGCGAAGAACGTGTAGCTCGGCAGCACCACCTCGTCGCCGGCGCCGACGTCCAGGGCCATCAGCGCGAGGAGCAGGGCGTCGCTGCCGGACGCGCAGGAGATGACGTGCGGCGCGTCGAGCGCCCGGGCGAGTTCGGCCTCGAGATCGGTGACGTCGGGGCCGAGCACGAACTTCCCGGAATCGCAGACGCGGTTGATGGCGGCCCGGATCTCCCCGCCGAGCGCGGCGTACTGACGGTCGAGCGCGAGCAGCGGCACGGCCGGCAGGAGATCGGAAGTGGGGGCTGGCGGGGCGTCGGATCGGCGGATCATGGTGCTCGATACTCCCTGCGGCGGTGCCGGACGAGGCTGCGGGTCGACGCGTCGCCGCGCGCCCGCGTCATGGTCGTCCTCATCGTCACGACTCCACCGGCCGCTGGAGCCGAAGACGCCGGAGGCACGGCCGATGGACGTCTCCCGCGGCACTCCGCGAGAGAGGCGGGGAATAGGCGATCCCCGATCGCAGGGTCAAGGGCAGGGCCGCCCGACGGACGGTGTGCCGCGTTCGGCGGTCTGCAGTATGGCAACCTGGGGGTCGGGGGTGGTTCGTCGGCGGTGGCGGTGTTTGACAGCCGTCGCCGCGCCCCCCTAGATTGCTAGCTTACGTGTTCGCGCCGGGTTTCCCGTCTTCGCGGGTTCAGTGCCCAAGGGAAGCCGAGGAGGAGAGTTTCGCGGTCGGTCGGAGGTCCGGCCCCGCGAGTCGGATGGCTTCGCCAGCGACTACCGTCGTCATCGACCTGGGGCAGATCGCGCGGCGGCTGGGGCTGCCGCCGGCCGGTGTCGAGGCCACCGCGCACCTGCTCGACGCCGACAACACGGTGCCGTTCATCACGCGGTATCGCCGCGATCAGACCGGCGGCCTCGATGAGGAAGACGTGCGGCGGATCGCCGCCGCGCTCGGTCGGGCGCGGCAGCTCGCGGATCGCAAGCAGACGATCCTGCGCACGATCCAGGGGCAGGGAAAACTCTCACCCGAGCTCGAGGCCCGGATTGCGGCGGCCGAGAGCCCGAAGCAACTCGAGGACATCTATCTGCCGTTCAAGCCGCGAAAGCTGTCGCTCGCCGAAGTCGCCCGCCAGCGGCGGCTGGAGCCGCTGGCCCACGAGATTCTGGCCGGCGATCCCGCCGCGGCCGAGCTCGACCGGCGGGCCGCCGACTTCGTCGATGCCGACGCGCAGGTCGCAACGGTGGCCGACGTGCTCCTCGGCGTGGGCCACATCATCGCTGCCGAGTTCAGCGAGCGGGTGGATCTACGGCAGGCGCTCCGGGAGATCCTGCACCGCTCCGGACGGCTGCGGAGCCAGCGGGTCGAGAGCCCGGGCAAGGCGCTCTCCAAGGATGAGCGTCACTTTCGCGACTACTTCGACTACGCCGAGCACATCCAGCGGGTTCCTCCCCACCGGGTGCTGGCGATCAATCGCGGCGAGCGGGCCAAGCTCCTCAAGGTGCGAATCGAGGGCCCGGCCGAGGAGTTGCAGGCGGCCGCGGAGGCCACGCTGGTGCCTGCCGGCCATCCGCACGCCGACTTCCTCACCGGCTGCGCCCGCGACGCCTTGACGCGGCTCATCCTGCCCGCGCTCGAGCGCGAGATCCGCCGCGAGATGACCGATTTCTGCGAAGGGCACGCCGTCGAGGTGTTCGCCCGGAACCTGCGGAACCTGCTGCTGCAGCCCCCCGTGGCCGGACGTCGGGTGCTCGCCCTCGATCCCGGCTTCAAGAGCGGCTGCAAGGCGGTGGCCATCGACGAGTGCGGCACGCCGCTGGAACACGCGGTGCTCCACATCATCGGCCAGCCCGAGAAACGCGAGGCGGCCGCGCGGCGGATCGTGGAGCTCGTGCGGGCGCACGGCTGCACGGTGATCGCCGTCGGCAACGGTACCGCGGGCCGTGACACCGAGACGCTCGTCGCGGAACTCGTCACCGGTGAACTCGCCGACCTCGACGTCGGCTATGCCATCGTCAATGAGGCGGGCGCGAGCGTCTATTCCACGAGCGTGTACGGCCGCGAGGAACTTCCCGGGCACGAGGCTGCCGTGCGGGGGGCCATCTCGATCGGCCGCCGGCTCCAGGATCCGCTGTCGGAGCTCGTGAAGATCGAGCCGGCGAACATCGGCGTCGGCCTCTATCAGCACGACGTCAAGGCCCGCCACCTCCACGCATCGCTCGACTCGGTCGTCGAGAGCTGCGTCAACTACGTGGGCGTCGACGTCAACACCGCGAGCCCCGCCCTGTTGCGTTACGTCTCGGGCCTGAACCAGGCGACGGCCCGGAACCTCCACGAGTGGCGGACGAAGAACGGACCGTTCGCGTCGCGCCAGCAATTCCTGGAGGTGCCGGGATTCGGAGAGTCGGCCTTCGTGCAGGCCGTCGGCTTCCTCAAGATCGTGGGCGGCTCGAATCCGCTCGACTCCACGTGGATCCACCCCGAGAGTTATGCCGTCGCCGAACAGGTTCTGGAGCGGCTCGGTGCCAGTCCGACCGACCTCACCAGCCGGCAGCAGGCCGAGGCGCTGGCCGGTCGGGCGGCCGCGATCGACCTGCAGGCCCTCGCGGCGGAGTTGGGCGTGGGGCGGCTGCTCCTGGCCGACATCCTCGAGCAGTTGGCCAGGCCGGGCCGCGATCCGCGGGAGGATCTGCCGCAGCCGTTCTTCAAGAAGGGCGTGCTCAAACTCGAGGACCTCGAAGTTGGCATGGAACTGTCAGGTTCCGTCCTCAACGTCGTCGATTTCGGTGCGTTCGTCGACATCGGGCTCCACGACAGCGGCCTCGTGCACATCAGCCAACTATCCAGTCGCTACGTCCGGGATCCGCACGACGTGGTGAGCGTCGGACAGATCGTGAAGGTGTGGGTGCTCGAACTCGACAAGGCCCGTCGCCGCGTGGCGTTGACGATGATCTCGCCCGCTGAGCGTCGGCGGCAGGAGGAGGCCCGGTCGCGGGTCCGCGAGGCCAAGGAGCGGCGCAAGGCGGGCCCGCCGCCCCAGCCGGCCGCCCGCGCCCCTGCCGAGCCGCAGCCAGGCGAAGTGGCCCCGCGGGTGCGGCCCCCGCGGCCGACACAGGCCCGGGGCGACCGGCGTGGTGGCCGGCCCCGAGAGCCGCAGGGGCCGCGGGTCTACGAGGCGGTGGCGAAGAAGGCGGCCGCCCCGCTCACGAAGTCCATGCAAGAGGGCAAGGAGCCGCTCCGCACGTTCGGCGACTTGAAGCAGTTCTTCGAGTCACGGCTCTCGGACGACAAGCCGGCGGAAGGCGACGGGCCCGCCGCGGGGTGATGCGGCTCACACGTGAGCCTCGCGCGTCACCGCGCCCATCCTGGGGTCCGTTCACTCGATGGCAACTGCACTCCGGCATCCTGCCTGCGCTGGCTGCCAACGCCGGCTCGACGGCACGGGCAACCCCGACGCCTTGCCCCACGGAAGCGAAGGAGGATCGGGTCTGCCCATCCCGGCGTGACGGGGAAGAGCGGACCTCATGGCCTGCTCTCGAAGGCGGCGGCAGGGCGGGAGTCCGTCCTGCCCCGGAACGATCACCGCTCGCGGAACGTGATCCGTCCCTTGGTCAGGTCGTATGGAGAGAGTTCGACCTTCACCTTGTCTCCCGGGACGATGCGGATGAAGTTTTTCCGCATCCGGCCGGCGACGTGTGCATTGACGATGTGGCCGCCCGCGATCTGGACGCGGAAGCGGGTGTTGGCGAGGGCCTGCGTCACGACGCCCTCGACCTCGAGTGCCTGTTCTTTTTCCGCCATGGAACTCCTGGGAATGTCGCCTGCGTGTCGGGGGAATGTAGCCCGGCGACCGCCTCCGGTAAAGCCGGCGCCCGCGGTCAGGCGTCGTCGCCCACCGCGGCCGGAGCGGAACCCGAGGCCTTCCAACGCAGGTAGGCGTCGAAGAAACCGTCGAGATTGCCGTCGAGGACGCTCTGGAAATTGCCCACGTAATGACCGGTCCGCTGATCCTTCACCCGCTGGTCGGGGTGCAGGAAGTAGTTGCGGATCTGCGAGCCGAAGCCGGTCTTCGGCTGTTGCTTGTAGCGGGCGAGTTGCTCGGCCTCGCGGCGCTCCTCCTGCAGGCGCGCGATCCGGGCACGCAGCATCTTGATGGCCGTGGCCCGGTTCTTGTGCTGGCTGCGCTCGCTCTGGCACTGCACGACGATGCCGGTGGGGAAGTGCGTGAGCCGGATGGCGCTCGAGGTCTTGTTGACGTGCTGGCCGCCCGCCCCGCTCGCGCGGAAGACGTCCTCGCGGATGTCCTCGTCCTTGAGTTCCACCTCCACGTCGTCGTCCGAGATCTCCGGGGCCACGTCGACCGCGGCGAAGCTCGTCTGCCGCTTGCCTTCGGAGTTGAACGGGCTGATGCGGACGAGGCGGTGGATGCCCGTCTCCCCCTTGAGATAGCCATAGGCCCAGGGGCCGCGGATGGCCACGGTGGCGCTCTGGATTCCGGCCACCTCGTCGTCCTGCCGGTCGAGAAGCTCCACCGCACACTCGTGCTTCGAGGCCCAGGCGGAGTACATCCGCAGCAACATTTCGGCCCAGTCGTTGGCGTCGGTGCCGCCGTCGCGGGCGTGGATGCTCACGAGCGCGTCGCAGCCGTCGTGCGGCCCCGAGAGCAGCGAGGCCAGTTCGAGCGCGTCGACGAGTTTCTCGAGGCGGTCGGCCTCCGAGGAGAGTTCCGACTCCAGGGAGGCGTCTTCCCGGGCGAGTTCCTCGAGGGCCTCCAGATCCCGGCCCACGGCGAGGGCCTCCTCCAGCGGCTTGAGGATCGAGTTCACGGTCTTCAGTTCGGCGACCGTGGCCTGGGCCTTCTCGTTGTCGTTCCAGAAGTCCGCCTGCCCCATGGCATCTTCGATCCGGGCGGCTGATCGCTTGCGTCCATCCCAGTCAAAGAGAGTCCCGCAGCTGCAGCAGTCGGGCCCGGATGGTTTCGGCGCGGTTGAAAAGAGCGGTGTCCATGCCATGCGAGTCTACGCGTGGACGCCCCCACGGAAAAGCCGAGCCCGGGGCACGGCCCGTTCACCGTGCCCGGTGCGAGGATGGAATGACCGAACGGCATGTCGGCAACCGTCGCCAATCGCTTGCAGCCATGCCGATCGCGTTCGTACTCTTGCCACAGCGGGTGTGAATCGTGGCATCGACGGATGGCGTTCTGGTGGGCCGCGTGGGAGGAATCCTTGTGTCGTGAGCGTGGCAGGATGAGGCGGGGTCTGCGGCGCTTGGCTGGTGCGATGGCGGATCTGGCGCTTCGAGGCCGGGAAAAGGCGTATGTCGTATCGGCGCTTCCGACGCGGTTTGCTCCGCTGTTCATCACCGGGTTGCCCAGGGTCGGTTCGACGCTCGTCTATCAGGCCTTCGTGCGGAGATTCGCGGCCGCGTATGTGCGCAACGCCGCGGCCGCGACGCCCCGGGCTCCAGCCCTCGTCACGAGGCTGCTGTCGCGAGCTCTGGTGATCGTGCCGCCGGACGGATATCGGAACCGGTACGGAGACACGGCGGGCTGGAGCGGTCCCTCGCAAGGCCGGGAGATCTGGGGCCGTTGGTTTCCCGTGAACCAGACCTACGTCGCGGCCGGCGGCTGCTCGGATCCGGCCATGCGTGAGATGCAAGGCACCGTATCGAGAATCGAGGAGGCTTTTCTCGCGCCGTTCGTCAACAAGTCGCAAGGGCATGCGGTCCGGATTCTGCCGCTCTGCGAGGCGTTCCCTCGCGCGGTGTTCGTGCGGGTGTCCCGGGATGTCGTCGATGTGGCGGAGTCGCTGCTGGTCGGGCGACGGGAATGCCTCGGTGACGAGCGGGCGTGGTTCTCGGCCAAGCCGAGCAACTACGCGAGCTTGCGGGGGCTCGAACCCATCGACCAGGTCGTCGGCCAAATTCGTGGCCTGGACGCCGACATGGCCAGGGACTTCCTCCAGGTCGGACAGGATCGCGTCATCGACGTCGACTACACGTGTTTTTGCCAGGCACCGCGCGACACGCTCGACCGGGTGGCGCGACGCTATGAGCACATCAGCGGGCACGCGCTGCGGATCAGCAACGACGTGCCGGACGAGTTCAAGCCGGCATCCCGCCGCGTGCTCGCCCCGAGCGAATCCCTGCTGCTGCGACGGCGGCTCGATGAGTTGCCTGCGGATCCATCTCCCATGCCACAGGCCAACTCGCGACGACGTCCATGATCCGTGACGCAGCCCTCACCTGGCAGCTCCTGCGGGAGGCACGGGCATCGAGCCATCGGCCGCTCGCCTGGTTTCAGCGCCGCCACGAGGCGGTGCTGCGCCGACTGCTGCGTCATGCCTACGACCGTGTCCCGCTCTACCGGCGACTCTACGACGAGGCCGGCTTCCGGCCGGACGCCTTTCGGTCGCTCGCCGACCTCGAGGGAATCCCTCCGCTCTCGAAGGCGAGGCTCAAGAGCGCGCGCCCCGACGAGGTCGTCGCGCGGGGCACCGATCGCGCCACCTGCACGGTCGAGCACACGAGCGGCTCGACGGGAGTGCCCCTCGAGATCGTGCTCGATCGGTTCGACCGCTGCTGGAACCGCGCCGTGGCGTGGCGGATCCTTTTCGAGCATGGATTCCGCTGGACGGATCGAACGCTCGAGATTCGCATGAAAGCCGGGCAGAGCTACGCGATCCAGAAACTCGGGATCGCACCGAAGGACTGGCGATCGATCCTCGACCCGCCGACGCGATGGGTCGACACCCTGGTGGCGCGGCGGCACCAGTGCGTCGTCGCCGGGGCCGGAACGCTCGAACTCCTCGCCGCTGCGAGTGCGGCTGCCCCGATCAGGCCGCCGCGTCTCGTGGTCTCGGACAGCGAGACGCTCACGCCCGCCGCGAGGGCCCGAATCCACCGCGCCCTCGGCACTCCACCCATCGATGTCTACGGACTGGAAGAGGTGTCGAACTTTGCGTGGGAGTGCGAGCGCCGCGAGGGGCTGCACGTGAGTGCCGACAGCCACATCGTGGAGGTCGGGGCGCCCCGCGGTGAGGTCGGGCCCGTCACCGTCACGGCACTCGGCATGTGGACGATGCCGTTCATCCGCTACCAGACCGGGGATCTCGCCGCGGTGGCACCGCATGACTGCGCCTGCGGACGGTCGCTTCCCCTGCTTTCCGCGGTGCATGGCCGCGCCGTCGACTCGATCGAATTGCCAGGAGGACGACGACTGTTGTGGCCGTTTTTCCACCAGATCCTCGCGGCCGAATCCTCGATCGAACGCTGGCAGGTGCACCAACGGAGCCCGACGGAGATCCTGGTGCGGGTCGTGCCGCTCACGAGCGACGTGGGCACGACGGATCGCATTCGCTCGGTCATGCAGGCGAAACTTCCGCGGGACGTCCGGGTGGTGGTAGAACCGACGGCGGTGATTGCGCCGGAATCAAATGGCAAACGACGACTCGTCATCCCGTTCATCCGCTGACCGCGGACCGCCGTCCATGTCGGCGGGCGGCTGCTGGGACGACGTCGGCGCGGCGTGGGCCTCACGGCAGCCCCACGCCCTGTGGCGGGAGTACACAGATCGGCTCCAATGCGGCCTGCTCGACCGGTGGGTCGCCGCGCCCGGATGGCGAGCCGGCAATCCGCAGCCCGTGGCCCTGAAGACCGATCTTTTTGATGAGGTCGCAGGCCAGGGGGTCGTGCACCATCTCGTGGCGACGGGATTTCGCGTCACCGGCGTCGACATCTCCCCGGTCGTGGTGCGGGCGGCGGGCGAGCGAAACCCCGGGATCACCACGACGGTCGCCGACGTCCGCGAACTGCCGTTCGCGGACGAGTCGTTCGATCTGATTTTTTCCGGCTCGACGCTCGATCACTTCGACACCGCCGACGACATCGGACGCGCGGTGCGGGAACTCGCCCGCGTGCTCCGCCCTGCGGGCGTCCTCGTGCTCACTCTCGACAACCCATGGAACCCGCTCGTCTGGCTTCGCAACGGTCCATTACTGCGTGTGGTGCGTGGCTTGGGCATCGTTCCATACCCGGTGGGCGTGACGCTCGGGCCCGACGCCCTGACCCAGGTGGTTCGCGGGAGCGGCTTGGAGGTGCAACGCGTCTCGGCAATCCTGCACTGCCCGCGGGTGATCGCCGTCTGGGCGGGGGACCTGCTCCGGGGGAGTCGGGCAGCCACACGGGCCAGGTTTCTCGACACCCTCGCGCGATGGGAGCGACTCGACCGCTGGCCCTCGCGCTGGATGACTGCTTACTTCACGGCGATCCTGGCTGCCAAGCCGGATGCCGCGGACGTTCCGCCGAAATCAAGCCGAGCGTGAGGCTCGCTCCGACCGACACACGAATTCAGCTTGGCCACGGAAGGCTCCGCTCACTACCACGACAGCGCCCCGATGCACCACGCGAACGACCGGACGACGCGACAGGGCAGGCTTCCCGACTTCATCGTCATGGGCTCGATGAAGTGCGGCACGACGAGCCTGCACCACTACCTGTCGTGCCATCCCGACGTGTACGTGTCACGTCCGAAGGAACTCAATTTCTTCCTCGGAGGCGGCCGGCAGGAGGACAACGACCCTCCGTGGGGCAACTGGTGGCGGGGTGAAGCGTGGTATCGGAGCCATTTCGTCACGGACCGGCGGGTATGCGGCGAGGTCTCGCCCGGCTACGTTCGTGCCTCGAGCGCGGCGCTGACGATGGCCCGCATGTGGGATCTGCGGCCGGACGCCCGCCTCGTGCTCGTCGTCCGCGAGCCGATGGAACGGCTGCGAAGCCACTATCTGATGGTGCGACGCGACGCGCACGAGACGATGCCGACGTTCGAGGAGTTCGTGAGCGACAACCGCTTCGCGGATGAAGTCGCCTGCTCCGACTACGGCTCCCAGATCGGCCGGATCCTGGAGCGGTTTCCCCATGAGTCTCTGCTCGTCGTGGAGTCGGCCGAACTCGACCGAAATCGCAGCGCGACCCTCGGCCGCCTCTTCCGGTTCCTCGGTGTCGAACCGGGGTTTCGGTCGCCGTGCTTCTCACGCCGGCTCTTCGAGCGGAAGCACCGGCGGTTTCCGACCGGGTTCGGCAGACGGGTGCTCCGCTCACCGCTGATGCGGCTCTCCGAACGTCTTCTCCCGTTCACGCTGCACGAGGCGGTGCGAAACATGCTGCTGACTCCCTTCTCGGTGCCCGAGCCCACTCCAGTGTTGCCGGCCGGAGTCGAGGCGGCCCTCCGGGCGCGTTTTCGCGATGAGGTCGATCGGGCGCGCCGGTTGTCGCGTTTGCCCCTGCCGTCGCTGGGCGACTGACCGCGGAATGATCGGACGGTTCGGACCGGGAGCACCACGCGGTGAACACTGGGCGGAGGCTCGAGGTCGGCATGCCGATCCAGGAAGTCGACGAGCGGAAGGTCGATGACGCCGGGGCCACCGGCTTCGCGGCTGTCGTGCTGGCGTTGCACGCCCACCGGCACCGGCGTCATGCATCTCCCACGCCCATCCTGGGCACGGCCCGTTCACCGTGCCCGGTCACTTCTTCCTGGTCGTGCTGGAGTTGCCGAGAGCCGCGAAGGCCGCGAGCCGCAGCAACCCGTCGTCGTTGAGGATCGTGCCCACCGCCCTCCCGGCCGCTGCTGATACCGTCGCCCGCACCGGCGCGGAGAGCGTGACGAAGAACGTTTCATGGGCCTCGATGATCCGATCCCCGATCACCCACACGCCGACCGTCTTCGTCCGCTGGCCGGGTGAAAATGAGACGGTTCCCGAGGCGGCGTAGTAGTCGCGACCGGCGGTCGCGGTGCCGTTGGATGTCGCCCAGCGGACGGAAGCCGACTGTGGGGAGGCCGCCGAAAGCGTGATCGTGAACACGATCTGCCGGAGTCCCGAATGACCCTCGCCGACCGACGCCGGGGAGACGCTCACGACCGGTGGGGGTGGCGGGTCGTTGCTCGTGATCGACACCCGGCCCGCCGTCGTGGCGCCGAGCGTGTAGCCCGAGCCGGCCACGGCCGTGAGGAGCACCGTCTCGACGGGTTCGTAGGCCGCGTCATCCAGCGGGCGCACGACGACGTCGGCCGTCGTAGATCCAGCGGCGAAGGTCACGGTGCCGGAGAGGGCCTGAAAGTCGGCCGCCGGTGTCGCCGTGCCCGCGACCGAGTAGGCGACGGTCAGCGGGGCCGAGACGCCGCCACCGGTCCGCGTGAACCGTAGCCGGCCCGGGTCGAGTCCGGCCTCGGCCGCCGCACCGTCGACGACGGCCACCGTGACGACGGCCGGCGACACGGCGCCACCCCAGAGCGAGCCGTCGGCCGCCGCGACGACCGCCGCGTAGCGATGGGCCGTGGCGAGGGGCTGGTCCATGCGGTGCAATTTGGCGAAGTCGCCCCAGGGGACGGCCCCCGCCTGGCCGGTGAACTGAAAGTCGACGTAGAGATCGAGCCCGGCTTCGTCGAGGCCGCGGAGATAGGCGCGGTAGATGTCGCCCATCCGCGGATCGTTGGTCGCCGCGTCGAAGGCGTCTTGATACGCCGCATTGCGGCCGTCGAGGTGAGGGCCGCCTTCGTAGGCCACGAGGCGGATCGGACGGCCCATCTGGGCCGAAAGCCGCGCCGTCAGGTCCGCATGGGTTCGCGTCCATTGAATCGACGTCGCCACGTTCGTCCAGGAGTCGGCCAGGATCCGATCGACGGTCGTCGTCGCCGTGTACGTCGCCCGCTGTTCGTCGGTGAAGGTGATGTAGGGTGCCAGCGCGATCGCGTCGTACGAACCATCCATCCGCGCGGCGATCTGCTCGACGATCCAGGCATTGGCCGCCTGGCCGGCCGCCACGCGAACGATCCTGTCGGTCTGCCCCGCGAAGACGTCCGACCAGATGTCGAAGTCCCGCTTGGCCTCACGGGCGGTGACGATCCACTGGCCGTAGTCGGCATCGAGTCCCTCGGCCTCAGCCTGTCCAGCGACCCACGCCGAGGCCTCGAAGCCCCAGCCGAAGTTCCACACCTCGTTGGCCCACTCGACGTAGGCCGTCCGTCCGGGCTCCAGATGGTCGCGGACGTAGGTGGCGAACGTGCGCACGAACGTGTCGTCGGCCAGGTGGGGCATGTTGAACCACGGGTCGGCATCGAGTTCGTTGGCGAGTGCGACCATGTATTCGAGCGCGATGCCGTTGGCGATCGGCTCGCTGGGCGTGCCTTCGGGTCCCGAGCCCTGGCGAATGTCGTGCGCATCGCGGCGGTGCGCCCAGGTGGCGATGTCGGAGGTGTTCGTCTCCTGCATCCCCATGAAGCGGAGCGTCGTGAACGGTGCAAGCCGCTCGAGGAACAGTGGGTGGAACGGCGAGAACGCGGCGCCCGGTTGCCAGCGCTCCCCGACGAAGCTGCGGCCGTTCCAATCGGGCATCCAGACGTTGAAGTTCCGCACCGGATCGGTCGGACTCGTCTCCTCGATCCGCATGTAGATGCCCGAGTCGGAGGGGGCGACCCGCAGGTCGGCGAAATTTCGGCCCGCCGCGGTGCGGCCGGTCGCGGTCACGGCTGCGTCGAATCCGAAGGTCACGACGCCCGTGCCGTCCCATTCCGCGCGATAGACCCCGCCCGCGTAGGCTCCGCCGAGCGCGTCGAACATGAGCGTGCCGGCGAATTGCTCCATCGCGACGCCGTTCTGCGTCCACTTCTTGAGCGAGCGGACGTTGCCATCGGCGTCGAGGTCGAGTGTCGGCGACTGGGTGGCGTCCCACGTCGTGCCCCAGGTCTGCGTGTTGAACGCGTGGGAGATCCAGGGCCGCGACGCCTTGAAGGCGTCGGTGAACGTCCAGGCCGGAGACCAGTCGACGACGTTCTCGAGGTTCATCCCGACGGCCATGTGGCCCGTGTCGACGGCCATCAGATGCCGTGGCTCGTAGCGCTCGCAGGCGAGGCGGGTGGAACTGCGGCGGCGGCCGGATGGCGGGCGTGAGCGTTTCATCAGGTGCGGCTTCCCCGGGTGCCCCGGCCTGCAGCATACACAGGCGACGCGACGGGTGGCAGGCCGGCCGACTGGTCCGTCAGTCGGCGGACTGGCGTCCCACGCGGTTGCCGGGCAGGCGGCGCAGGATGCGCCGCATTTCCAGGACGCCGAGCGTGGCGAGCACCTGCGACGCGGCCAGCCCGCTCGCAGCCACCACCTCGTCGATGTCGGCCGTGACACCGTCGACGAGTTCGGCATCGACCGCCGCGAGCACGCGCCGCTCCACGTCGCCGAGTTGCAGTTCGGCCGGCACACGGACCACGCGGCCCTCGATCGTCGTGGTGGATCGGAAGAGCGGCCCGAGTTCCTCGAGCACGTCGTCGACACTCTCGACGAGTTTTGCACCCTCGCGGATCAGCCGGTGGCAGCCGCGCGACATCCGGCAGTCGATCGGCCCGGGCACGGCGAACACCTCCCGGCCCTGCTCGCCGGCGAGTCGCGCCGTGATCATCGCACCACTCGTTTCGGCCCCCTGCACGACGATCGTGCCGAGCGAGAGCCCCGAGACGATCCGATTGCGCTGCGGAAAAGCCCCGCGAAACGGCTCGGCGAATGGCGGAGCCTCGCTCATCACGGCGCCGCGGCCCGCGATCTCGGTGGCGAGGTCGTCGTGCTCCGGCGGGTAGACGGCGAGCACGCCACCGCCGAGCACCGCGATCGTGCGACCTCCGGCATCGAGCGCCCCGCGATGGGCGGCCGCGTCGATGCCGCGGGCCAGGCCGCTGACCACGGTGTAGCCGGCCCGGGCCAGGCCTCCGGCCAACTGCCACGCGACCCTGCGACCGTAGGAAGTCGCATGTCGTGAGCCGACGATCGCCACGGCGAGGGCGTCGCAGGGTTGCAGGTCGCCGCGCACGAAGAGGAGCCCCGGCGGATCGGGAATCTGCGCGAGCAGGGCGGGGTATCCGTCGGTGCCTTCCGTCACGACCTGCACGTCCTTGTCGCGGCAGACTGCGAGCACGCCGGTGGCGAAGGTGTCGTCGACCGCGGCGGCGATCGCGGTCGCCGTCTTCACACCCACGCCTTGCACCGTGGCGAGTTCTGCGGCCGCTGCCGCGAACACCGCCGCGGGCGAGCCGAAGCGTTCGACGAGCGCCCGGCGGGTGCGGGGCCCCACGCCTGGCACGCCGGCGAGTCGCACGTGAGCCCTGATCAGCGGGTCGTCGATCGGGTGTCGCACCACGGTCGCCATCGGCATCCGCTCCATGAGCCTCCTGTGAGCATACTGTACGGATGTACCAGCATCATGGCGTCGGGCCAGGCCGGTCGTCAATCACCAAGACGGCCGCGGGGCCCGGCAGGGGCAAAACATGCCCGCCGGGGCCGGGACACGATTCCCGCGGCCCGAGTCGCCGCGTCGACTACCGGAACGTCCGCGGCTGCCCGGTGGCCTCGAGGACGGCGAGCCACAAGTCGCCGTCCACCGCCACCTGGTTGCGGTGGCTCACCGCCAGGGGCATGGGGATGTGCACGTAGCGGCCGTGCCAGCGGCCGACCACCATCTCCGTGCGGCCCGCCATGGCCGCATGGACCGCATTCTGCGCCAGTCGCAGACAGTAGACGCTGTCGTAGGGATTGGCCGCCACGCTGCGAATCGCGTAACTCGGGTCGATGTACTTGAGGTTGCACTCGACCCCCGCAGCGTCGAAGTGGTCGGCGATCCGCTGCCGCAGATACAGGCCGATGTCGGCGAGTTTCGCGTTGCCCGAGGCGTCCATGCCCGCCCCGCCCGCCTGGATCAGGTCTTGCCCGGCCCCCTCGGCGGCCACGATCACGGCGTGGCCCTTGCGTCGGACGCGATCCAGGATGTGCGCGAGGAAGCCTTCGGGGCCGTCGAGCGCGAAGGCCACCTCGGGGATGAGCACGTAGTTGGCGTTGGGCTCGGCAAGCCCCGCGTAGCAGGCGATGAAGCCGGAGTGACGGCCCATGAGCTTGACCAGTCCGATGCCGTTCGGCGACGCCTTGGCCTCCACGTGGGCGGCGCGGATCGACTTGGCCGCCTCGCCGAAGGCCGTCTGGAAGCCGAAACTCTGGTCGATGTAGGGGATGTCGTTGTCGATCGTCTTGGGGATGCCGACCACGGCGATCTTGTGGCCCCGCTCCGCGACGACCTCCGCGATCCGCATCGCCCCGCGGATGCTGCCGTCACCCCCGATCACGAACAGGGCGTTGACGTTCATCCGCTCCAGGCAATCGACGATCTCGTGGGCATCCTGGCCGCCGCGGGACGTGCCGAGGATCGTGCCGCCGTCCTCGTCGATGTCGCTGACACCCTCCGTCGTGAGATCGAGC
Organism: uncultured Planctomycetaceae bacterium; assembly: GCA_903919035.1. Classification (GTDB taxonomy): domain Bacteria; phylum Planctomycetota; class Planctomycetia; order Pirellulales; family UBA1268; genus QWPN01. Next base: position 16,853 of record CAIXGY010000007.1, read on the forward strand.
ACGTCGTGGCCGTACCGCGGAATGAAGCCCTGGTAGCCATTGCGAAAGCCGTGGATCCGCTGCACCCCGTAGTGGTGCGACAACTCCATCACGAGCCCGCGGATCACGTCGTTCAGCCCCGGGCACAGGCCACCGCAGGTCACGATGCCCACCCGCGTCTTCGCGGGATCGAAGAAGATGCTCCGCCGCGGGCCGGCCGGCTCGAAGCCGGGCAGGTCGTCGATCGGCAGGCCGGTTCCCGCCGCCAGCCGGACCGTGTCGTGGAAGAGCACGCGGTCGTCCTCGGCCACGTAGTGGGTCGAGGTCTGCCGCGACGCGATGAGCGGCTTGAGCGGCGAGTCGATCCGGCAGGGACCGAGCGTCGAGACGGCGAGATCGGCGGCGGAGGGCATGGGTGGCTCGCAGCGGTTCGCGGTGAGGGTTATCCGGTGGTCCGCATGCCCGAGGCGATGCCCTGGACGCAGAGCCGCAGCAGGTCGCGGAGCGGCTCGTCGGTAGCCGCGTCGGGGCCGGCGGCCGCCCGGCGGCGCATGAACTCGATCTGGATGAGGTTCAGCGGATCGATGGACGGATTGCGGGCCTCGATCGACCGCTGGAACCAGGGGGTGGAGGCGAGCAGTTCGCCGCCTCCGACGATGTCGAGGATCGCCTGCCGGGTGCGGTCGCGCTCGGACGCGATCCGCTGCCAGATGCGGCGGCGGACGTCGGGATCGATGGTGAGCTCGGAGTAACGCTGCGCGATGTACATCTCCGCCTTGGCGAGCGCGAGGGTCGCGTTGTCGATGGTGGCCTGGAAGAAGGGCCACTGCCGGTACATGTCGCACACCGTCTGCCAGGCATGGCGATCGTCGTACTTGACGTCCACAAGCGCCGTTCCCAGGCCGTACCAGGCCGGGATCATGCAGCGGCTCTGCGTCCAGGAGAAGACCCAGGGAATCGCCCGCAGGTCGTCGAGCGTCCGCTCACCGCGGCGGCGGGCCGGCCGAGAGGCGATCGGCAGGTTCTCGATGTCGTCGATCGGGGTCGTCTGCGAGAAATACTGGATGAAGCCCGGCTCCGCGACGAGTTCGCGGTAGGTCTCGAACGAGCGGGCCGCCATCCGTTCCATGAGGTCGATCCACCGGCCCTGCGGCTCCGACCGCCGGCCACCCGAGGCGACGAGCGTGGCCCACGAGACCTGTTCGAGGTGGCGGCAGGCGATCTCGGTGTCGTCGTAGCGTTCGGCGAGCACCTCACCCTGCTCGGTGAGACGCAGGCTGCCGTCGAGGGTCTCGGCCGGAAGCGAGAGGATGCCCCGCGCGGCAGGGCCGCCGCCGCGGCCGAGCGAGCCGCCGCGGCCGTGGAAGAACGTGAGGTCGACGCCGCGGGCCACCGCCGCCGCATGGAGCCGGCTCTGCGCCGCCTGGAGCCCCCAGCAGGCCGCGAGGTAGCCGCCGTCCTTCGTGCTGTCGGAGTAACCGACCATCACCACCTGCCGGTTGCCGCGACCGGCGAGATGCGCGGCGTAGGCCGGCGTGTCGAGGATCGTGGCGAGCGTCTCGTGCGCGTGGAGGAGGTCGGCGATCTTCTCGAAGAGCGGCACGATCGCGATGTCGCGATCGGCCACGGCCGCCCCGCGGTCGGCGGCCTGCCGCTGCGCCCACCGCCACAGCCACAGCACGCAGAGCACGTCGGCCGGGGACCGTGTGAGACTGACGATCGCGCAGCCCACGCTGTCGCTGCCGAACCTCACGCTCGCCCGGTGGAGCACGGTGAACAGCCGCAGCGTGTCGGCGGCCAGCGGGTCGAGTCCGTCGGTCGGCACCACCCCCACCTTCCCGAGCGACGAGGTGAGCACCCGCACCTTCGTGGCCTCGTCGTCGCCGGCGAGCGCGGCCGCGTCGGGCACGCCAGCGGCGCCGAGGATGGCGGCCATGATCTGCTGGTAGGCCCGCGCGTCTTGGCGGACGTCGAGTTTCGTCATGTGAAGGCCGAAGGTCCGCACCAGGTCGAGCCAGCGGCGGGCGGGGGAGCCGGTGGACAGGCCGTGATCGCGGTCGAGGCACTCGACGAGCGCGGCGACATCGGCCTCGAGTTCGGCGGCCGATCCGTAGGCCCCGGGCAGCGCGGGATCGGTAAGGCTCGCCGCTGCGGAGCACTCCAGCCGGAAGTGGATCATCCGCAGCCAGCGACGGTAGATCTCGTGTGGCGCGGGGCCGTCGAGGACGACCTGCAGGTCGGGCCATGCCGTCGCCAGGGAGTCGAGTCGCCGGGCGAGCGGCTCGGCCCCGCGGGACTCACGCAGCGAGGTCGTGAGCATGTCGTGCAACCGCGTGCACCACCCGAGGTGGGCCTCGATGGCGGCTGACCGCAGCGTGAGCAGCGTCTTCTCGGTGACGTCGGCGGTGACGAACGGATTGCCGTCGCGATCGCCTCCCATCCACGATCCGAACGTCAGGAAGGCCGGGACGCGAAATGCGTGGCCGGGATAGGCCGTGGCCAGGCCGCGCCGCAGCGATTCGTGCACCTGTGGCACGGCCTCCCACAGGCGGGGCATGATCGACAGCCCGCGATCCACTTCGTCGAGCACGGTGGGCCGCGATGGCCGCAGGAACTCGGTCTCCCAGAGGATCGCCAGTTCGGTTCGCAGCCCGGTCTCGAGTTCGGCACGCTCCCGCGGCAGCAGGTCGTCTCGGTCGAGATCTCGGAGGCTCTGCCGCATGCGGCGAAGCTTCGCCCGGATCGAGCGGCGCTTGGCCTCACTCGGGTGCGCCGTGAACACGAGTTCCACCGAGAGCCGGTCGAGCGTGCGTTGGACCTCGGACGCGGAGAGCCCCGCGGCGGCGAGTTCGGCGACGGCGGCGGCGAGCGACTCCCCCAGGGGCTGCGGCGACGTCATCCGCTCCCGCTCGCGGAGCACCCGGGCCCGCTGGCGATCCTCGGCGATGTTCACGAGGTCGAAGAACACCGACAGGGCCCGCGTCACGACCCGGGCCTGCGCCACGTCGAGCGACTCGATCCGCGTTGCCAGCGCGCGCTCGGCGTCGGGCCCGCCGGCCCGCCGCTCGCGGGCCAGCCGGCGGATGTCGGCCACGAGTGCGGAGGCTTCGGCTCCGGCCAGTTCGACGATCACGGCATCGAGCGCGCCGTCGAGCAGCCGCACGTCGCGCCGCAGCAACTCGTCGTTGATCACGCGGGTCCTCGCGTTCGGGTCGGCGGCGGCGGACTGGCCACCGCCATGCGTTACCAGTGGAGCAAACCCTGCGCCGGGCGGGAGGGAAGCCGACGGACGCCGGGATTTCCGGGGTTCGAAGGCCGGGGCGGACGACCGAACCGGGCCGACTCACCGCGCCCGACTGACCACGTCGTGGGCAGGTCTGCCGCGCGGATGCGTGGTCAGCCCGCCGCGACCTTCATCTCGGCGAGTCGCTGGGCGGCGCCGACGAGACGATCCCAGTTCTTCTCGACGTAGTCGGGCGGGCCGCCGATCTGGGCCACGACCTGGGCCACCTGCTCGGTGGGCACCATCTCGATCGCGTCCCACGGGCAGACCTTGAGGTCGTAGGGATTCGACTTCTTGCCCGGGATGTGAACGCACACCTCGCAGCCCACGCACCGCTCGATGTCGATCTCGCACCAACTCTGCAGGTTGTGGAACTGGTCGTACTGCTGCACCTTCGTGATGCAGTCCACCGGGCACACCTCGAGGCAGCTCTCGCAGCCGGTGCAGTTGTCGGCGTTGATGACCGCCAGTTCCTTCGGCAGTTTTTTCCGGGGTCCGGCCTTGGCCATGATGGGGTGATCGGCGGGGGCGGTAGGGAAAATTCAGGATCCGAACTCGCCAACATCCTAGCCGCATACCTTCCCACGGCAAAATCCGGCGGCGGGGATGCCGCCCTCCGCGCGAGGATCACGTGTGAGCCGTATGAGACGTATCAGACCGTCTCGCCGCGGGTGAGGTCTTCCGGGGTCTGGCGGGCGCGGACGAGGCGGGCAGTGCCGCCGTCCACGAGCACCTCCGCCGGCAGGGGCTTCGAGTTGTAGTTGCTCGCCATCACGAACCCGTAGGCGCCGGCCACCTCGATCACGAGCAGGTCGCCCACCTGGGCCGCCGGCAGGCTGCGGGTGGCCACGAAGCCGCCGTCGGCCTGCGTGAAGATGTCGCCCGACTCGCACAAGGGGCCTCCGACCGCCACCTCCTCGGGCTCCGGTGACGCATGGCCATCCGCGGGGCAGAGGCTCATCGGATGGTAGGAGCCGTAGAGCACCGGCCGCGCGAGCGTGTTGAAGCCCGCGTCGACGAGGACGTACTTTCGCCCGCCCTGGCGCTTCACCGCACGGACCTCGGTGACCACGAAACCGCTCTCGGCGGTGAGATAGCGGCCCGGCTCGATCTCCAGGCGGATGCGGTGGCCGAAGTCGGCCTCGAGCGTCTTCCGCGTGGCGTCCCAGAGCGCGAAGTAGCCGCCGAGATCGGCGTGCTCCTCGCCGGGCTTGTAGGGCACCGGCAGGCCGCCGCCGGCCGAGATCGTGGTGAGAGAACGGCCGATCTCGCGCGCCACCCGCTCGAGGGCGCCGGCCACCTCGGCGAGATGCGCCAGATCCGTGCCGCTGCCGATGTGCATGTGGAGGCCGCTCACCGACAGGCCCGCCCACTCCGCGCGACGGAGCACCTCGGGGATGTCCTCGTGCCAGATGCCGTGCTTCGAGCCCTCGCCGCCGGTGTTCGTCTTCTGGCTGTGGCCGTGGCCGAAGCCGGGGTTCACCCGCAGGGTCACGCTCGCGCCCGGCATCCGCGCCGCCAGTTGCTCGAGCATGTCGGCCGAGCCGCAGTTGACGTGGATGCCGTGCCGCACGACGGCGTCGAGGCTGTCGCGGTCGAAGATGTCGGCGGTGTAGACGATCGGATGGGCCGGCGGCAGATCCTGCGGCCCGGCCGCGCCTGGCGCGGCATGCGGGGCATAGCCCGCAGCCAGGGCCCGGTGGATCTCACCGGTGCTCACGGCGTCCACGAGCACCCCGGCGCGGCGGACGAGGGCGAGCACCGCAAGGTTCGAGCAGGCCTTCTGGGCGAACCGCACCGTATCCCAGGCGGCGAGATCCCGGCAGCGGCGGCGGATCGTGTCCGCGTCGTACACGTAGACCGGAGTGCCGAATCGCCCGGCGATGTCGGCGATGTCGGCGCCGGCGATTTCCCGGCGGACGGAGACACGAACAGGAGCGGTGCTCATCGACGACTCACTGGGAGGCGACTCACGGGGCGAGGGCGGGAGCGAGCGGACCTGGTGCGCGTGAATCTGGTGCGAGCGCGGGGGCGCCGCGCCGCGGACCACCGGCCGGTGATTTCACGCTCGCAGCCACGGTGCGGATGGCGCCGGCGTCAGCCGAGAGCCGCAGCGACAGTCCCCGTTCGATCGGCCGCAGGAGCAACTGCACGAGGGCCGACGCCTGGGCATCGGCCACGGCGGCCGCCGCCTCGAGGCCGGCCGCCTCGACACCACCATCGTGGTCGCGCGGCGCCAGGGCGGCCGCGTAGCGGAGCACCGGGCCCACGGCCACGGTGACGTCGGCCACCGGAACGGCAGAGGGGGCGGGCTTGCCACTTCCGTCGGCGACGGCGGCGAGCCGGGCCGCCACGTCGCCGCCCGCGAGCACGAACGCGTAGTTCGGGGCGACGGCCAGCGTGATCCGGACCGGCTCGGCGCCGGGCTCACCACCGGGAAGGTCGGCCGACTCCAGCGTGATCGTGTGGAGGTTCGCGCCCGCGACCGCGCCGGTGTCGAACGCCACGGCCAGGCCGGGCACGGCTCCGGCGTCGCCGACGAGTTTCTTGATTCGTGCCTCGAGTGCGGCGCCATCCTTCACCCGCATGCCTGCGGTGATGGCAGGCACCCGCGAACGCGGCTCGCCGTCGACGGCCGACGTGTCGATCGCCAGCGCCGCGTCGTAGCCGCCCGCCTCGATCATCGCCGCGAGGGCCGCCTTGAGGATGCTCACGGCCGTCTGGGTGCCCACGTCGGATCCATCCTGGGCCTCGATCGTCGCCAGACCGTCGATCGCCCCGCGACGCAGGTTCTCCGGAACCGCTGCGGCGACGTGGAGCGAGACCGCCGGGGGCTTGCCATCCGCCGTGGTGGGCGACGCGACGGTGCCAACGGTCTGGGCGGCAGCTGCGAACGCGGCCGCCGCCGGTGTGCCCGGCAGCATCTGATTTCGCGACTCGACGTAGACCCGCTCATCGGCCACGTCGATGGCAACGCCCAGAAGCAGCGATTGGGTCTGCTGCAGATTCTCCAGGATGCCGGTGAGCCCGGCGGGATCGACCTGCCGACCCTGAGCCGCCGCGGCCGCGGCCGCCCGCTCGAGCAGGGTGCGAAGTTGCTCCCGCATGCCCTCCGGCATCCGGTGCGGAAATGCCTCGACGCCGATCGTGAACGGTTTCGCGATCGCGTCGAACGCGGCCGTGGGATCGTCCAGCGGCGCCGTGGATCCGGGCGGCCCGATGATCGCCCAGCCGTCGCGCTCCACGATCTCGAGGGGGATGCCCCCGGGGGGCGACACGCGGCGAACGCCGTCGGCGACCTCGACGGGCCCGAGCACTCCCACCAGGGCGTCGAGCAGTTTGCCCAGATCCTTCACGGGTACGTAGGCGTGGACGACGGGCAGGTCGCCCGCGGCCGTGACGACGAGACCCAGGGGGCGGGCCACGTCGAGGCCCGCGAGGCCTTTGAACTGGGTGAGCCCCATGATCGGCGTCTCTGCCAACACGTCGAGCATCGGCTGGTCGATGAGCGTGCCCACCCAGCGGATCTGCTTCTTGAGGTCCGCGTAGGGGTCGGAGGCGATGACCGCGACGATCTCGGCCTCGGCCGCTCGGATCGCCAGGGACGGGACGGCCAGGGCGACGACGACGAGGAGGGGGGCGCGGAACTGCATGGGCGGGCCTCGACGGGAGCGACACCGGACGGCCGGATTCTATCAGTCGCGCTGAAAATCGGTATTCTCGGCGGCTCACCGACATGCACGACACCGCGACCGCCACCGTGCCGGACATGGATCGCCTCCGACCCCGGCAGTCGATGGCGGCGGATGGTGCGGGCCACGGAATGCTGCCCGGGCTCCTCTATGCGCTCACCGCGTTGACGACGTTCGCGGCCGGTGGGGTCGGCTGGCAGCCGACGCTGCTCGGCGTCGATGCCGGGGTCGCCGAGGAGATTGCGAATCACTGGCAGCGCGGGCTCGTCTATATGGCAGCGGTGATGGCCGTGTTGTCGGCGCACGAGGCCGGCCACTGGGTCGCGGCCCGCCGGCACGGCATCCGCGCCACGCTGCCGTTCTTCATCCCCATGCCGCTCCTGCTCACGGGCACGCTCGGCGCCGTGATCGGCATGGAAGGGTCGCGGGCCAATCGCCGCCAACTTTTCGACATCGCGATCGCCGGGCCCGTGGCGGGCCTCGTCGTCGCGCTGCCGCTGCTCGCGGCGGGCATGCTGACCGGGGGGCCGGCGGGCGAGAGCCCGTTCGCGCTGCCGCCGGTGGCCCGATGGATCCGGGCCGCGGTGCGGCCGGATCTCGGCATGGCGACCATCGCCCCGAACGCGCTGTTCATGGCCGGCTGGGTGGGCCTGCTGGTCACGGGACTCAACATGATCCCGCTGTCGCAGTTGGACGGGGGTCACGTCTGCCGGGCGGTCTTCGGCCGCCGAGGCGACTGGGTGGCGCGGGGCGTGTTGCTCGCCGCGATGGCGGGGATCGTCGTGTGGGGCAAATACGACTGGCTCGTGATGGTGGTCGCCATCACCCTCATCGGGGCCGATCATCCCCCGATCCGCGAGGACGGTCGGCCCCTGGGGGTGTGGCGGACCGTGCTCGGCGTACTCTCGTTCGTGATCCCGGTCGTGACCTTCATGCCGGAACCGCTGGCCATCTCCTGACGCGTTGCGCCCGGGCCAGGGGGCGTTTCGCCCGTCAAAATTGCCCCGACCCGAACCGTGAGGTAAGTCTGGACGTACGGGAGAGGGTGTCTTCGCCCGTAGCCTGGAGGGTCCGTCATGTCCCCGCGTCGTCGCGCCCGAGTGAGTCCCGTCCGTCGCGTGGGCGACCTGGGTCTGGAGTGTCTGGA
>CAIXGY010000008.1 GCA_903919035.1 uncultured Planctomycetaceae bacterium
CCTTCGCGGCCCCGGCCTCGCTGGCGGGCATCTACGGCACGTTCACCTTCGCTCCCGCCACCGGTGTCTGGGGTTACGTGCTCGACAACTCGCGTTCGGTCACGCAGGCGTTGACGGCCGGCCAGTCCGTGACCGATTCGCTCACGGTGACGAGCCTCGACGGCACGGCGAGCCGCACGATCGTGGTCACGATCACCGGGGCCGCGGAGACGCCGACCGACGTGTCGCTGTCGGCGTCGAGCGTGGCGGAGAACCAGCCGGCCGGCACGACGGTGGGCACGCTGTCGACGACCGATGCCGACGTGGGTGACACGTTCACCTACACGCTCGTGTCTGGCGTGGGCGACACGGACAACGGCTCCTTCACGATCGCCGGGGCGGTCTTGAAGACGGCGGCCTCTTTCAACTTCGAGGCCACGAGCGGCTACACGATCCGCGTGCGGTCGACCGACTCGGCCGGACTGTTCGTCGAGAAGGCGTTCGCGATCACGGTGACGAACGTCGGTGAGGGACCGACCGACGTGTCGCTGTCGGCATCGAGCGTGGCGGAGAATCAGCCGGCCGGCACGACGGTGGGCACGCTGTCGACGACCGATGTCGATGTGGGCGACACGTTCACCTACACGCTCGTGTCGGGGGACGGCGACGCCGACAACGACTCCTTCACGATCGCCGGGGCGGCCCTGAAGACGGCGGCCTCGTTCGACTTCGAGACGAAGAGCGGCTACACGATCCGGGTGCGATCGACCGATGCGGCCGGCCTGTTCGTCGAGAAGGTGTTTGCGGTCGCGGTGACCGGCACCGGCGACGCGCCGACCGACATCGTGCTGTCGGCGTCGAGCGTGGCGGAGAACCAGCCGGCCGGCACGACGGTGGGCACGCTGTCGACGACCGACGCCGATGCGGGCGACACATTTACCTACACGCTCGTGTCGGGCACCGGCGACACGGACAACGGCTCCTTCACGATCGACGGCGCGACCCTGAAGACGGCGGCGTCGTTCGACTTCGAGACGAAGAGCGCCTACACGGTTCGCGTGCGGTCGACCGATGCGGCGGGTCTGTCCTTCGAGAAAGTGTTCGCGATCGCGGTGACCGGCACCGGCGACGCGCCGACCGACATCGTGCTGTCGGCGTCGAGCGTGGCGGAGAACCAGCCGAGCGGCACGGCGGTGGGCACGCTGTCGACGACCGACGCCGACGCGGGCGACACGTTCACCTACGCGCTCGTGTCGGGCACCGGCGACACGGACAACGGGTTGTTCACGATCGACGGGGTGACCCTGAAGACGGCGGCCTCGTTCGACTTCGAGACCAAGGGTGCCTACACGGTTCGGGTGCGGTCCACGGACGGTGCCGGCCTGTTCTTCGAGAAGGCCCTCACGATCACCGTGACGAACGTCGGCGAAGCGGCGACGATCCTGGGCACATCGACGGCGTCGATCGTCGCGGACAGCGGGACGACGACGGCGGGCGGTACGCTGTCCGTCGTCGATCCCGATGTTGGCCAGGCGGTGTTTGCATCGCCCGGCACGCTGGCCGGCATCTACGGCACGTTCACCTTCAACGACGCCATGGGCGACTGGGGCTACACCCTCGATCCCACCCGCCTCGCCACCGCGGTGCTCACGGCGGGCGACGTGGTAACCGATTCGATCGCGGTGCAGAGCCTCGACGGCACTGCGAGCCGGACGATCAGCGTCTCGATCACCGGCTACACGATGCAGAACCTCTCGGCCGTGGTGCCGACGCCGTCGCCGTCCGCGGCCGTGGCGGCGGGTTCCACGAGCACGATGCAGTACCGCGACTATCTCGTCGGATCGGGAGACGTCGCCGGGCCAGGTGCCATCCTCACCGTGAACTACATCGGGCTGCTCACCGACGGCACGGTATTCGACAGTTCGCTGTTCGCGGGCCGTCAGCCCTTCGTGTTCCAACTCGGCGTGGGCCAGGTGATCACGGGATGGGATGCCGGGGTGGCCGGCATGCGGGTGGGCGGCATCCGCGTGCTCTCGATCCCGCCGGAACTCGCCTACGGTGACTCGTCCGCGGGCAGCATTCCGGCCGGGTCGACGCTGAAGTTCCTCGTCGAGTTGCTCGCCGTGCAGGCCTGATGCGGCTCACGAGTGTCCTCGCGGGTCAACTCGCCCAACCGGTTCGGGTCTGTCCACACCCTCGCGCCGGACGCGCGCTGCGTCCATTCTCCTGACGCGTTGCGCCCGGGCCAGGGGGCGTTTCGCCCGTCAAAATTGCCCTGACCCGAACCGTGAGGTAAGTCTGGACGTACGGGAGAGGGTGTCTTCGCCCGTAGCCTGGAGGGTCCGTCATGTCCCCGCGTCGTCGCGCCCGAGTGAGTCCCGTCCGTCGCGTGGGCGACCTGGGTCTGGAGTGTCTGGA
>CAIXGY010000009.1 GCA_903919035.1 uncultured Planctomycetaceae bacterium
GGTCTACGCATCGGCCTTCGCGGAGGTGGGGACGACGCCACCGACCAGCCAGATCCCCCTGGCGACGCTGCGCAGCACGCTGGCCCGGGGAATCGACCTGCTCGACGAGACGATTCGGGCCAACCGGCGGCCCGACGGGCTGTTCCATGCCTACAACGTGCTCGAACTCGACGGTGGCCGGCCGTCGTTCCGCCGGCTCGAGCCGATGCTCGAAGGCCAGGTGGCGGTGCTCTCGAGCGGCCTGCTGTCCGACGGCGAGGCGGCCGACGTGCTCGCCGCGTTGCGGGCCAGCCCGCTGTATCGGAATGACCAGCGGAGTTACCTGCTCCAGCCCGACCAGGAGGCGATTCCTTACCTCGACCGCAACCGACTCCCGGAGGACTGGCGGCGGAGGGTGCCCATCCTGGCCGCGCGGGCCGACGCCGGCGACCGGTCGGTGCTCGTCGTCGACCGCCATGGCTTCGCCCGCTTCCACGCAGACCTGGCCAATGCCCGGGATCTCGCCGCCGCGCTCGATGCGGTCGGGAGCCCCGTCGAGGCCGACCGTGCCGCCGCGCTCGAACTCTGGGAAGAGGTCTTCCATCATCGTCGGTTCACGGGTCGCAGCGGCAGTTTCTTCGGCTTCGAAGGGCTCGGGAGCATCTACTGGCACATGGTGGCGAAACTGCTGCTGGCGGCCCAGGAATGCCGTGCCCGTGCCGCAGGCAGTGCCCGCGATGACTTGGCTGCCGCCTACCATCGCATCCGAGACGGCCTAGGGTTTCGCAAGTCGGCCGCTGAGTACGGCGCCTTCCCGACGGATGCCTACTCCCACACGCCGCGCCACGCCGGGGCCCAGCAGCCGGGCATGACCGGGCAGGTCAAGGAGGAACTCCTCACCCGACTGGGCGAGTTCGGCGTCCAGGTGCAGGGTGGCCGGGTGCGCTTCGCCCCGGAACTGCTGCCAGCGGACGAGATTCGCGAGGAACCGGGGCGGCTCGACTACGTCGATGCCGCGGGCCACGAGGCCTCGATCGACGTGCCGGCCGGATGCGTCGCATTCACGTTCTGCCAGGTGCCCGTGGTCTACCGGTTCGGATGCCGAGAGGCCGGCATCACCGTCGTGCGCGACGGAGTCTCGGCACGGATACCGGGCGACACGCTGCCGCCCCCCCTGGCCGCGGAAGTCTTTCGCCGCACAGGGGCCGTGTCGGCGATCGAGGTGGCGCTCCCGGGAGACCGCACATGAGCGCCGCGGCTCGCGATCTTGACCGTCACGGCATGCACCTCCCGCTCGTCGAGAAGGTGGGCTACGGGTTGGGCGACACGGCCAGCAACTTCGTGTGGGCGCTCATGATGAACTTCATCATGTACTTCTACACGGACATCTTCGGCATCACGGCGGCGGCCACTGGCACGATGCTGCTGGTGGCGCGGGCGACCGACGGCTTTTTCGACTTCTTCGTGGGTGCAGTGGCCGACCGCACGCACACCCGCTGGGGCAAGTTTCGGCCCTACTTGCTCTGGCTGTGCGTGCCCCTGGCAGTCGTGTTCGTGATGGCCTTCACGACCCCGGCCGCCGCCGCCCCCGTGAAACTGGCCTACGCGTGGCTGACCTACAACCTGCTCATGCTCCTCTACTCGGCCATCAACATCCCCTACGGCGCGCTGTCGGGCGTGATGACCGACGACCCGCTGGAGCGCACGAGCCTCAACGCCTACCGCATGGGATTGGCGCAGGTGGGCGGGATCGTGGCCAACACGAGCTTCCTGTGGCTGGTGGCCCGACTCGGCGGCGGCGACGATCCCACGGGCGCCCGCCGGACGGTGACGCTGTTCGCCGTCGCCGCGGTCGGCCTGTTTCTGGTCACTTTTTTCACGACCCGCGAGCGGATCCACCCACCGCAGACGCAGAAGGTCGGGCTCCGACAGGATCTGCGGATGCTCCTGGCCAATCCCCACTGGCTGATGATGTTCGTGGTCGGGATCGTGAACATCACCTTCGCCGTGATCCGGGGTTCGGCCGGGATCTACTACCTGAAGAGTTACCAGGGCTGGGCGGCGGATGAGCCGGCGCTCGGCA
>CAIXGY010000010.1 GCA_903919035.1 uncultured Planctomycetaceae bacterium
AGCGCAGCAGGGATTGCGAAGCGCGGGCAGCATCGAGTGAGCGACGGGCACGAAGCTCGTCGCGAACGTCGGAGCGAGACGGCACGGGCAACCCCGACGCCACGCGGTTGCCACACGTCGCCGGACGACCGCCCTTCACACCTCGGGCGGAATCTCGCGACCGTGCGGGTCGCCCTCGACGCGGCCCACCTCCGCCTCGATCCGCCGTCGCATCGCGGCGCCCAGGTGGTGCTCGACGAACTCTGCCGGCGGATGGAGGTGATCGAGCGGCAGGCCCGCATGGCGGCCGAGCCATGCTTCCCAGAGTCGGTGCGACCGCACCACCATCTCGGCCTCCGCACGGCCGCGGGGCGTGAGCGTCAATCGCCCCTCGCTCGCCACCACGCGGCCCGTCGCCCGCAGCCATGCGGCGGCCGCCCAGCCGCCCATCGACCCGGGCCGTGCGGCCGTCGCGGCGGCTTCGTCGGCCCGCCACAGCGCCGCGAGCACGTCCTCGCGGGCCACCCGCAGCGCGTAGCCGAGCCGTGACAACCCGCGGGCCACGAGGCCGTCGCCGGGAGCCACGACCGCCGCGGCGAGATACTCGAGGCCGAGCACCACCGCGATCGCGCCGGCGGCGCTCGTGTTCCAACGCCAGGCCGCGAGGTAGCCCAGGCAACTGCCAAGCACGGCCAGGACGACGGCCACGATCATCACCACGTGCAGCCGGCGGGTGAGCAGTTCCGCGGCCGCGGCCGGGGCCACGAGCAGAGCCACCACGAGCACCGCGCCAACCACGTCGAAGCCGGCCACGGCGGCCAGGGCGGTCGCGCCGAGCAGGCCGCCGGTCACCGCGGCCACGGGGATGCCGGCCGCCAGGGCCGCCTCGGCATCGAAGGCCGTGAACACCTGGAGCTTCCAGGTCGCGGCGAGACCGCCGGCCACGATCGCCAGCACCGTCGCCCCCGAGAGCAGGCCCCGCGGCACGTCCACGCCGGCGATCCGCACGGTGTCGAACGGGACCAGTTCGAGGATCCCGTGCAGCACGCACGCCGGATCGAGGTCGCGGCGGGCGCCGACGGTCGACAGGATCACGATGCCGATCGCGAACAGCGCCGTGAACACGACGCCCGCGCCCGCGTCGTCGGCCAGCCCGGCCTGGGTCCGCAGGACCCGCGTCAGCCAGACCGTGACGAGCGCCGCGGCCACCGCCCCGGCAAACACGAGCGGGCCGCCCGGGCGGCCGCCGAGCAGCACGGCCACCGCGATACCGGGGAGCACGGCGTGGCCGATCGCGTCGCCGAGCAGGCTCATCCGCCGCACGACCAAGAGCGTGCCCACCAGCGCGCAGGCCGCCGCCACCGTCGCCACCGTGGCGAGCGTCCAGAGGTGGAAGGCCTGCAGCGGCAAGTCACCCATGGTCGGCTCCCCGGCGGCGACGCAATCGCCCCACCACGACCGACACCGCGAGGATCGCGGTGGCCGCGAGCACCACGAGCGGGCCGGTGGCCAGCCCACGCGGCGGAGCGAGCCCGAGTCGATCGGCCACGCGCGGGGCCACGGCACTCGCGGCCACACCGGCCACGGCCGCCACGAGGCCGATCGCTCCCGACACGATCACGAGCGGCGCGACGCGATCGGTCCACTGCCGCGCCGCGACCGGCGGGATGATGACCAGCGCGGTGACGAGCACGGCCCCCGCGGCGGGCAGGCCCGCCACCGCCATCACCGCCACGAGCACCACGACCGCCTGATCCACGAGGGCCACGGGCCAGCCCGAGGCCGCCGCGAAGTCCGGGTCGAACGCCACGAGCGTCGCCTCCTTCAAGCCGAGCGCGACCACCGCGACGACCGCCGCCGACACGGCCGCCACGAGGCCCGCGTCTCGGGCCGTGAGGGCAGCCGCGTGGCCGAGCAGGAAGTTCTCGAGGCCCGCGGCCCCGGCGACGCCCCGGGCGGTCATGCCCGACTCGAGCGCCAGGCCGACTCCGAACCCCACGCCGATCACAAGCGCCGTGGCTGCGTCGTCGCGGGTGCGGGTGAACCGTCGCAGAAGCACGAGCGCCGCGAGGCCGGCGAGCGCCGCGGCGAGTGCGCCGGTGAGCAGCGCGGGCAGGTCGCGCCGTCCCGTGACGAGCACGGCGAGCGCGGCACCGGCGAGGGTGCAGTGCGCCGCGGCATCGGCCACGAGCGGCCGCTTTCGCAGCAGGGCCAGGCTGCCCACGATACCGGCCGCCAAGCCGACTGCCGCCACGCCGCCGACGACCACGAGCGTGTTGTATGCGGGCAACCCCACGCTCATGGCGTGCGGCTCCGCTCGGCCACCGCTCGCGAGAGTTCGTCGAGCAGTTCAGCGCGACCCGCGTAGGTGGCTTGAAGGTTGTCGGGCGTGAGCACCGCGGCGGTCGGCCCGGCGGCCACGAGCCGCATGTCGACGAGAGCCACGCGATCGAACCACTCGGCCGCGGTCCGCAGGTCGTGATGCACGACCACGACGAGCCGGCCCTCGGCGCGAAGCCCCGCGAGCACGGCGAAGATCCGCTCCTGAGTCCGGGCGTCGACGCCCGCGAGCGGCTCGTCGAGCAGGTAGATCCGCGCCTCCTGTGCGAGGGCCCGCGCGAGAAACACCCGCTGCTGCTGTCCCCCGGAGAGCTTGCCGATCTGCCGGTCGGCCACGTCGGCGAGCCCGACGCGGTCGAGGCACTCACGGGCCAGCGTCCGCTCCCGCACGCCCGGCCGCCGAAACCAGCCCAGCCGTGCGTAGGTTCCCATGAGCACGACGTCCATCACGCTCACCGGAAAGTCCCAGTCCACGGTCTCGCGCTGCGGCACGTAGCCCACCTGGCTGCGGACCGCTGCGAGCGGCCGCCCGAGAAACGACACGGTGCCGTCCATGAGCGGCACGAGCCCGAGCGCGGCCTTGAGGAGCGTGCTCTTGCCCGCACCGTTGGGGCCGATGACGCCGAACAGGCAGGGTTCGTCGATCGTGAGATCGACGTTCCAGAGCACCGGCCGCCGCCCGTAGGCCACGGTCACGTCGTGAAACTCGAGCAGTGGCGCCGCGGCCGTCATGGCGTCACCGCCGCCGGCTCGGCATCGACCGTCGCGCCGGCCGCCGCGAGCGCCGCCGTGATGGTCTCGACATTGGCCGCGACCGCCCCCTCGAGCGTGTCGGCGCCGCTGCCCGGACCGCCGAGGGCGTCGGAATAGAGCCGCCCTCCGAGTGCCACCGCATGGCCGCGGGCCGCGGCCCCTTCGACGAGCGCGGCGACGTTGCGATCTGACACGCTCGTCTCCACGAACACCGCCGGCACGTCACGGTCGACGAGGAGATCGACGAGGCGGTTGACGTCGCCGAGCCCGGCCTCGCTCTCGGTGCTCAGGCCCTGCACGCCCACCACCTCGAGGCCGTAGGCGCGACCGAAATACCGAAACGCGTCGTGCGCCGTGACGAGCACGCGGCGACCGGCCGGGATCGCGGCCAGACGCTTCCGCACCTCCGCGTCGAGCGCCGCGAGCCGCTCGGCGTAGGCGACGGCGCGGGTGCGATGGCCCGCGGCATCCGCCGGATCGATCGTGGCCAGCGCCTCGGCGACGGCCGGCGCGCACCGCATCCAGAGCGCGACGTCGAACCACACGTGGGGGTCGAAGGTGTCGGGGGCCGTTTCCAGGAGCATGTCGTGCGGCAGACCGTCGGCCGCGCCGACGACCGGCACCCGATCGGCCAGCCGGGCGAGGAGATCGGCCAACTTGCCCTCGAGCCGCAGGCCGGAGGTCACCACGAGTTCGGCCGCGGCGAGCCGGTCGGCATCGCGCGGGGTGGCCCGATAGGAGTGCGGATCGACGCCCGCCGGCATCAGGCAGTCGATCGCCACCCGGTCGCCGGACACCTGCCGGACGAGATCCGCGACCACCGTCGTCGTGCAGACGACCCGGGGCCGCCGTTCGGTCGGCAGCTCGGGCTCGGCCGGCCGGGAGCAGCCCATGAGCAGCCCGGCGATCGCGGGACCGACGAGCCGCCAGGGTTTTGAAGAATCAAAAAACATTTTTTGAAGCCTCAAAAATGGTACCGTCCCCTGGTCTGCGGCCGCAATCGGGCCTCGGATCGGCCGGCGCGTTGACCAAAATGACGCATACTCGTAAGGTCTCGGGTATCAGTCCGTGATGGGAGCGGCTCCGTGGAATCGACGTACTTCAAGCGGTTTCGCATGGAGGTCGATCTCGGGGTGCCCCGGTTCGCCCCCGCCCTTCCGCCCGGCTACCGGTTCGTCGCCTGGGACGAGTGCCTGCTCGACGTCCACGCCCGGACGAAGTTCCGCGCCTTCCGCGACGAGATCGACGCCGAGGTGTTTTCCTGCCTCGGTGACCTCGATGGCTGTCGGCGACTGATGCGGGAAATCCGCTGCAAGCCGGGCTTTCTCCCGCTGGCCACGTGGTTGGTCGCACGCGGCTGCTCGCCGGCCGACCTGCAGTGGTGCGGCACGATCCAGGGCGTCGTCGACGGCCGCGGGGTCGGCATGATCCAGAACGTCGGCATCGTGCCCGGCCACCGCGGCCTCGGGCTGGGAACCTGCCTCGTCGAGCGGGCGCTCGCCGGATTCCGGTCCCGCGGCCTGCGGGCCGGATCGCTCGAGGTGACCGTCGACAACGGCGGCGCCGTGCGGCTGTATCAGCGGCTCGGCTTCCGCCGCACGAAAACCATCTACAAGGCGACCGAGGCGGCTGCGCTGCCTCCGGCCGGCGTGCCGTCGAGCCTCGTGGCCGCGGCCACGTTCTGAGCCACCTCCCGCGGCCATCGCCTTGAAGCAGTCGCTCTTCACTGCCACGCTCGACAACGGCATCACGCTCCTCGGCGAGCATCTGCCGGACCTCGAGTCGGTGGCGGTGGCTTTCCATGCGCCCGCGGGCGCCGTGCACGACCCAGCCGGCCAATCCGGGCTGGCGACGCTCGCCGGCGAGTTGTGCCTACGCGGAGCGGGCGACCGCACCAGTCGCGAGATCGTCGAGTCGCTGGAACACGCCGGCGTGCAGTGGTCTCAAGGCGTGTCGGCCACCCACGCGAGTTTCTCCGGCGCGATGGTGGCCCGCCGACTGCCGGAGGCGATGCCGATTTACGCCGATCTCCTCCAACGGCCTCGACTGCCCGACGGGGAGTTTGAAAACGCCCGGCAGATGGTGCTGCAGAACCTGGCCGGCACCGAGGACGATCCCGCCCACCGCACGCTCCTCGCCCTGCGGCGCCTGCATCTCCCGGCGCCATGGGGCCGGCCGACCGAGGGTGTCTCGGCCGACGTCGAGGCCCTCGCGCTCGATGACGTCCGCCACTTCGTCACGGAGCACCTGCGGCCCCCCGGCGTGATCGTGGCGGTCGCGGGTCGCATCGCGTGGGATGACTTCGTGTCCCGCGTGGAGCGGGAGTTCGCGGGCTGGGAGCCGGGCCCCGGTCATCCGGTGACGGCCGGCCCGCGCGGGCCCCACGTGGGCCATGTGCCCCACGACGCACAGCAGACCCACGTGGCCCTGGCCTGGACGGTGCCCCCCTACCGCGACCCCGCCTCGTACGCGGCCACGGCGGCGCTGGGCATCCTCGGGGGCGGCGCGAGTTCGCGGCTCTTCACGGAGGTGCGGGAGCGCCGTGGCCTGTGTTACGGCGTGTCGGCCGGGTACCAGACACATCGCGACTTCGCGCTGGCCGTGTGCCACGCGGGCACGACCGCCGCGCGGGCACAGGAGACGCTCGACGTGATCCTGGCCGAGATCGACCGACTGCCCGGCTCGATCACGGCCGCGGAACTCGACCGCGTCAAAGCCCGCGCCAAGAGTGGCCTCGTCATGCAGCAGGAATCGAGCGCCGCGCGGGCGGGCGCGATGGCCCGGCAGTGGTATCACCTCGGCCGCGTGCAGACACTCGCCGAGGAGCTCGCCCACTACGACGGCCTCACGGTGGCCGGCGTCGAGGCCTGGCTGGCCGACAACCCGCCGCGCGATCTGACCGTCGTCTCGCTGGGCCGCGAGCCCCTGGAGGTGCGTCGTGGACTTTCTGCATGAGCGACTCCCCAACGGGCTCGACGTGATCGCGGAGACCTCGGCCGCGGCCGTCTCGACGAGCCTCGGCTTCTTCGTGCAGACGGGAGCCCGCGATGAGCGCGGCCCCGAGCACGGCGTGAGCCACTTCCTCGAGCACATGGTCTTCAAGGGCACCCCGGACCTCTCGGGGGACGAGATCAACCGCCGGTTCGACGCGCTCGGCGCCGCGGCCAATGCCTTCACGAGCGAGGAAGACACGGTGTACTACGCCACCGTGCTTCCCGAACGGCAGGACGAGGCCCTCGACCTGCTCGCGCGGATGATGCGGCCCGCGTTGCGGGGGGCCGACTTCGACACGGAGAAACTCGTCATCCTGGAGGAGATCCGGATGTACGACGACCAGCCGCCGTTCGGGGCCGACGAGAGGTGCCGGGCGGCACACTTCGGCCCGCATCCACTCGGCCGCAGCGTGCTCGGCACGGTCGAGTCGATCGGTGGCCTGCCCGTCGAGGCCATGCGCGACTATCACCGCCGGCGATACGCGCCTGGATCGATGGTGCTCGCCGCCGCGGGCGCCGTCGACTTCGCCGCCCTCGTCGCGGGGGCACGGCGGCTGTGCGCCGACTGGGAGCCGCAGGCCGCGACGCCGCGGATCGCGCCCCCGCCACCGGCATCGGCCGGCGGCGTCACGGAGAGGATCGTACGGCCCGCCGCCGCGCTCGCCTACGCCACGCGGCTCACGCCGGGACCGTCGGAAGCCCACGCCGACCGCTTCGCGGCCAAACTGCTGGCGACGGTGCTCGGCGACGGCTCGGGCAGCCGTCTGTATTGGGAGTTCGTCGATACCGGTGCCGCCGAGCAGGCCACGCTCCATCATCAGGAGTTCCTCGACGCGGGGCTGTTCCTGACGCAACTCTCCTGCGACGCAGCCGATGCTGACGAGCTGCTTGACCGGGTGCGAGACATCTATGCGTCGACGGCCCGCGACGGCATCTCGGCCCGCGAGTTCGAGCAGGCCCGCAACAAGCTTGCCGCCCGGGTGGTGCTGGCCGGCGAGCGGCCGCGCCGCCGGCTCTTCGAGGTCGGGGGCGAGTGGGCTCACGCCGGCGTCTACCGATCGGTGGTCGACAGTCTCACGATCGTCGAGTCGCTCACCCGCGACGACCTCGCCCGCGTGCTGGCCACGTGGAACCTCGCCGGGCCCGCTGCCACCGTCATCGCCGGGCCCGATACGGCCCACGCGTGATCGGCGCGCGTCAACGCGCCCAACCGGCGTCGGGAACGCCCGCGCGTTGCCCGACACGAGCGAGGAAGGATCGGGGCTGGCCACCCCCTCGAGACGGCGTAGACGGCAAGCGCAGCCCGGAGAGCGAAAGCGCCGCCGTCTCCGAGCGAGCGCAGGGCAGGATGCCCGTAGCGAGCGTCCGGTGAGAGGGTGTGGGCAGCCCCGAGCCGGTTGGGCCCATCGACTGGCCGCACACGAAACGCACTACCATCTACGCGAGGATCCAGTCTGACCTCTCGGCAGCCCGAGCCGCGTCCAGCCCACGGCTTCCGTCTCCCGACGGCGGGCGGCATACTCTGACGGCATGACGCCCCTCCTCGCCAATCGCTGGCTCGTCGCCCTGCCGCCCATCTGGCTCGTCGGCGCGGGCGCCCTCGCCACGCTCGTGGCGGCGGTGGCCTGCTGGGGCCTCCTGGCCGTCGTCCGACCGCGGGCCGCCGCCGAACTGCGTGCCAGTCTCCGCGACGGCTTCCTGGGACCGCTGGCATGGCTCTTGGGCACCGCTTCGGCGATCTGTCTCGCACTCACGCTCATCAACCTCGTCACGCCGACACCGGCGATCCCGATCACGGGCATCGCGCGGTCACTCGTGCGGATGACCGGCGGCAAGGATGCCGAGGTTCGCGTCACGGTGCCGGCCGGCGGCCAGGCGCTCGACGTGCCGCTCGACCTACGGCCGCAGGAACTCGCGGCTCTCGACCTCCAGGCCGATGCGCCCCTCATCGTCCGCACGCAGCAGCCACTGGCCGGATTCGCGCTGGAGAAGTCCACCGACCTCGACCTCGCGGCCGGCGCGCCGTGGACGTGGCGTCGCTCGGAGGGCGCGACGAATCCCTTCCTCGGCCAGCGGGCCCGGCTCGAGGCCGTGAACGCCAGCTCCACCCCGGCAGGCCTCACCGTCCGCTGGAAGCTCGTGCCCGAGTTCCCCCAGGCCGCGATCCTGCCCTGGTCGTTCGTCGTGCTCGGCTCGATCGTCGCGGCGTACGCGGCCTTCCGCCTCGGCGCGCATCGCGTGGCCGCGATCGCCGCGGCCACGACGAAGGAGGCGATCGGGCAGCCGGTGTTCGCCGTCGTGCTCATCCTCGGGAGCCTGTTGCTCCTGACGTTCGTGGTCATTCCCTACAACACGTTCGGCGAGGACGTGAAGATGCTCAAGGACAGCGGGCTGACGCTCATCAAGGTGCTCGCCCTGCTGGTCGTCGTCTGGACGGCGAGCGTGTCGGTGGCCGACGAGATCGAGGGCCGCACCGCACTGACCGTGCTTTCCAAGCCCCTCCGCCGCTGGCAGTTCGTGCTCGGCAAGTTCGCGGGGCTGGTGCTCGTGGCCACGCTCGTGTTCCTCGTGCTCGGAGGCGTGCTCCTGGCGACGACCAGTCTCAAGGTGGTCTACGACGCCCGCGAGAGCGCGAAGGTGGAGCCGCTGTGGCGGGAGTGCGCTGACGAGATGATCACAGTCGTGCCGGGACTCGCCCTCTCGCTCCTGGAGACCATCCTGATGGCGGCGGTGAGCCTCGCGGTATCGACGCGGCTCGGCATGGTCCCGAATCTCATCGTCTGTTTCGCGGTCTACGCGCTCGGCCACCTCGTGCCGCTCATCGTCCAGTCCAGCGTGGGCCGCTTCGCGCTGGTGCGATTCACCGGCAGGCTGTTCGCCACGATCCTGCCCGTACTCGACCACTTCACGATCGAGGCCGCCGTCGTCGGCGGAGTGGCGGTCCCCTGGAGCTACCTCGGCTGGGCCGCGCTCTACGCGGCCCTCTACTCGGCCGCGGCGCTGCTCG
This sequence comes from uncultured Planctomycetaceae bacterium, assembly GCA_903919035.1. Taxonomy (GTDB): domain Bacteria; phylum Planctomycetota; class Planctomycetia; order Pirellulales; family UBA1268; genus QWPN01. Next base: position 9,073 of record CAIXGY010000010.1, read on the forward strand.
TGGCGCTCGTGCTGTTCCAGGATCGCGACCTGGCCTGACCCGGTCGCGAGGTCAGCGAATGATTCCCGTGCGGGCGCTCACGCCCACCGCGGCACCGGTGTCGGCGGCGGTCGTGCCCGGCAACTGCCAGCCCGTGGCGGCGTCCACTCGCACGGCCTCCGCCGACGCCGCGCCGTCGACAAAGATCCGCGCCGAGCGGCCCAGCCGCCGCTCGATCCGCGGGCCGATTTCCAGGCCAAGCCGGCCGGCTTCATCGCGGGATTCGAGGCGCGTCCGCAGTTCCAGCGACTCTCCGCCTTCAGGGCGGACGTGACCCACGCCGATCCGGCCGATCCACTGCGGCCGCCGGTCGGTCAAGGCCGCGGCGTCGCCCGCGAGGCCGGCCGCAACGTCGATGCCCTCGATGCGACCCCGCACCTCGGCCGCCAGCGGCACGGGTTCGGTCGCGCCGCCGCCGGGCCCGCGGACCACCACATCGAGCGGCCTTCCAGCCTCGGCCGCATCTCCTGACGCCCGCAGCGCCCGTGCGGCCGACGCCGCGGCCGACAGGTCGCCGAGCCCGAAGCCGTCGAAGACCACGGGCAGCGGCGCGTCGGCATCGGCCACCGTCATGGCTGCCGCGACCACGATCACGAGCACTGGCATGACGCGCGACATGAATGGGACTCCGTCCCCCGATATCGGCTGGCGACTGCCGACGACTGTGGCGCGACGGCCTGGACCGCACGGACCCTGCCGGTCAGGCGGTCTTGCGGTGGGGCACGTAGGGGATCGTGGCCGGCACGTCCCGTCCCGTGCCGAATTGGCGGCACTGGAGCGCCTCGAGCACGCGGGCCGCGATCTCGAGCGCCGCGGCGCCGGCCGCCGCCGAGACCAGCGGCTGCCGCCCCGAGAGACGGGCCTCGAGAAAGTCGTCGTGCTCGGCCGCGATCGCGTTGCCGTCGGGCACCCGCATCGTCTCCAGCGGCAGGATGTCGCTGAAAAAGCGTTCCTTGAGCGCGGCCCGGTCACCGGGCGGCACCTGGGCGGCCGCGAACGAGCCGTCGCGGACGATGGATGCGGCCCCGAGGGCGGTCACGGTCTTGGCGTTGAAATCGACCGTCACGATCCCGGCGTCGGCCCACAGCGTGAGCATCCGGCTCGTCGTCGGATGGATCCGCGAGGCCGAGAGGTCGGCGACGAGGCCGGAGGCGAAGGTGAGCCGCGCGCGGACGGCATCCTCGTGGCCACCGGCCGCCACCAGGCCCCGCGCCTCGACCCGATCGAGGCGGCCCGGCTCGAGCGCGAGCACGAGGTCGATGTCGTGGATCATGAGATCGAGCACCACGCCGACGTCGAGCGAGCGAAACGTGAACGGGGCGAGCCGCTCGGCCGCCACGAACGAGACCCCGCGGACCCGGCTCGCGACCGCCTGCCAGGCGGGGTTGAACCGCTCCACGTGGCCCACGGCGACGGTCCGCCCGTGCCGGCGTGCGGCGATGACGATCGATCGGGCGTCCTCGACCGTGGCGGCGATCGGCTTCTCGACGAGCAGATCCACCCCCGCGGCGAGCAGCGGCACCGCGACTGCCGCGTGGAGACCCGTCGGCGTCGCGACCACGGCGGCATCGACGAGCCCGGCGAGTCCGACCGGCTCGGCGACGGCGCGACAGCCGAGGGTCGCGGCCGTCCGTTCGCGGGCCGCCGCGTCGGGGTCGACGACGGCCACGAGCTCCGCGTCTGGGCGCGCGGCGAGAAGCCTGGCGTGGATCGCCCCCAGGTGCCCGCAGCCCACCACCGCCACCCGCGTCCGCGTCATGCCGCTTTCCTCCGCTCCCGCGCCCTGCCGTGCCGGCCGTCCTGCTGCCGAACCAGAAATTCGACCAACTCCGCAACCTCGCGGCCGAACATGCCCTGCTGCCGCAGAATGTCCCGCGCAGGGTCGAGGCCCATCCTGGCCCGCCACAGGAGCCGGTGCGCCTCGCCGATCGACTCGATCGCGGCCGCGTCGAAACCACCCCGGCGCAGGGCCACGAGGTTCACGCACCGCGGTCGGGCCGGGGACCCCTCGCAGAGCATGAACGGGGGCACGTCGTGGAGCACGCGGGACAGGCCCGCCACGAACGACCAACTTCCGATCGTGGCCCAGTGGTGCACCGCGACGGCACCCGACAGCGAGGCCCGCGAATGCACCCGGACGTGCCCGCCGAGGAGCGTGCCGTTGGCGATCGTGACGTGATCACCGATCCGACAGTCGTGGGCCACGTGGCAGCAGGCCATGAGGAAGTTGGCGCTGCCGATGCTCGTCACGCCCTCCTCTTTCTCGGTCGCCCGATTGATCGTCACGCCTTCGCGGATCAGGTTGTCGTCGCCGATCTCCACGAGCGTCGCCGTGCCCTGATAGCTGACGTCCTGCGGCTCGCCGCCGATCACGCAATTCGGCCAGATCCGGTTGCGCTCCCCGATCCGCACGTGCCCCATGATCGTGACGTGATTCTCGAGCACCGTGCCCCGGCCGATCACGGCGTCGGCCGAGATCACGCAGTGAGGCCCGACGATCACCCCGGCCGCGAGCTTCGCGCCCGCCTCGACCACGGCCGTGGGATGCACGACCGGAGGCCGGAGGGTGGGCAGCGGCACCGGCGCGTCGTCGCGGCCTTCCATGCACGTCAGGCCGAAGCCCGCCTCCGGGCCGCCGTCACGAGCCGCGCCGCAAGTTCGCCATTGAGCCGATGCCCGCTCCGCCGCGCGCGGACGTGGGCGTGGAGCGGCCGCCCAACGAGGGCCAGGTCACCGACGAGATCGAGCACCTTGTGCCGCACGCACTCGTCGGGCCAGCGCAGCTGGTTGTCGATCGGGCCGGATTCGCCGAACACGAGCAGGTCCCGGTGGGTCGCCACGAGGCCGAGCCCCGCGGCCCGCAGCCGATCAGCCTCGGCGACCGAAATGAACGTCCGCGCGGCAGCCAACTCGAACCGGAAGGCCTCGGGCGTCACCTTGAGCCCGAGCGTCTGCCGGCCGATCGGCCCGGGTCCGTAGTCGAGTTCGTAGTCCACCGACAGCCCCGGACACCGCGGCGGCGAGGCCTCCACCCAGGCGTCATCATCACCCACGCGAACCACGCCCTCGACGACGATCGGCTCGGCCGGGGCGCCGAGATCCTCCACACCGGCCGCATCGATGGCGTCGACAAAGGCCTGCGCCGACCCGTCGAGCCCCGGCAACTCCGCGGCCGACACCCGAACGACGCAGCAGTCGACGCCGAGGCCGGCCAACGCGCTCATCACGTGTTCCACCATCTCCACCCTGACGCCGGCGACCGCCAACGCCGTCCGCTGGGTCGCCTCCACGCGATTGTCGACCGTGGCGGCGATCCGCACCGGGACCGGCAGATCGCCGCGAATGAACACCACGCCCGTGCCCGCCGGCGCCGGCAGCAACTCGACCCGCACGTCGCGACCGCTCCAGTAACCCGTGCCATCGACGGTGGCCGGGCGCCGGAGCGTGCGCTGGAAGCGTGGTCGCATGAGAGACGCCGTGCGAAGGGGGCGCCGCCGCGCCCGCCGCCGGGGCGGACGCGGACCGGCGGGAAGGGACCTACCGCGGCTGGGCCGCGGGAGCCCCGGCCACCGCCGACGCATTGAGCATCCGGAGGATGTCGGGCGTGATGTCGACCTGCGGATCGTGAAAGACGATGGACTTGGTGATGTTGCCGAGAATCCGGTTGCGATCGCTCGAGTCGACCGGATCACCGTCGAACCGGTGCACGACGGCGATCCCGTGCTGCCGGGCGAACTGGCTGACGGCCTGCTCGATCTCGGAGTAGACCTGCATGTAGACCTTGGCCTCGCGGTCCATGAAGTCCTTCTTCTGGAGCTGGGCGTTGACGTTGAAGTCGCCCTGGGCCTTGGCCACCTCGGCCTCGAGCTTCTTGTATTCGGGCGTGCCGACGTTGAAGCCCTTGAGCTGCTCCATGAGGCCGTTGATCCGGTCCCGCTCGGCCTTGAGGGCGTTCTCGGCGGCGAGCACCTCGTCCTTCATCTTGTCCATCGCCGCCTTGAAGCGGGCGTGATTCTTGAAGATGTAGCCGACGTCGATGACGGCGGTGTGGCTGGCCGGCGTGGCGGCCCGCGGAGCGGTGGCCGGCGCGGGGGCCTGTGCGGCTGCCATCGTCGGCACGACGGCCACGATCACGATCATTGCCATTCGCAGGTTCACGGTGAGCTCTCCTTGCCTTGCGTGCGGTTCGCTGCCTTCTCCGGCGGGCCCTGCCGCCGCGAAAGAGGGCGGGATCATGGCGAGGCCGCCCGGACGACTCAAGGGCAAAAAACGTGGCCGAAACGGGCCGCCCGCGCTTCCCGCCCGCCGTCGCCCGTGCGACAATCCTGCGGCTCCCCTTCCCGCCGGAATTCCCGCCCCGTGCCAGCGCTGTTCGTCATCCAAGGACGCAATCACGGCGCCCGCTACGACCTCGCCGCCCAGCCCGGCGCCTCGACCATCGGCCGCGAGTCGGGCAACGTCATCCAGCTCGATGACAACGAGATCTCCCGCCGTCACGCCGAGATCCGGCGGGTGGGCGAGGCCTTCGTCATCGGCGACCTGAAGAGCTCCAACGGCACGTTCGTCAACGACCGCCGGGTGGAGCGGGCCGAACTCGCCGGCGGCGACCGCATCCGCATCGGCAGGACCGTGATGATCTTCGCCGCCAACAAGGCCGACGAAGAGGCGGCGGCGGCCGTCGACATCGTGGCGGCGGCGAGCCCGGCGGACGGGTCGCGCATCGTCCGCACGCTCCGTGACGACGACTCCATCTCGCTCGCCGCCCCGGAGGCCGCCCAGGGTCGCTGGCTGTCGAGGGCCCGCAGCAACGTGCAGGTGATGTACCGCACGGCGCTGGCCGTGAGCCACACGCTCGACATCGACGAGCTGCTGGGGCGGGTGCTGGAACTCGTCTTCGAGTGGGTGGCCGCCGACCGCGGCTGCATCATGCTCCGCGACCCGGACTCCGGCGAACTGCGGGTGAAGTCGCGCCGCGACCGCTCTGACGGCGGCGGCGGGTCGCTCGTCATCAGCCGCACGATCCTCGACTACGTGCTCGACAACGGCGAGGGTGTGCTCACGAGCGACGCGCAGGACGACGACCGGTTCGCGTCGGGCAACAGCGTGGTCCGCACCGGGGTACGGGAGGCGATCTGCGTGCCGATGCAGGGCCGCTACGGCACCGTCGGCGTGATCTACGTCGACACCACGACGCCGCTCGCGGAGACGATCGAGTTGGGCGGCCGCCGGTTCAGCGACGAGCATCTCAAGCTCATGATCGCCATCGGCCACCAGGCGGCGCTGGCCGTCGAGGACACGACCTACTACTCGGGCATGGTGCAGGCGGAGCGTCTGGCCGCCGTCGGCCAGACGGTCGCCACCCTCTCCCATCACATCAAGAACATCCTGCAGGGCATTCGGGGCGGCAGTTACCTCGTGGATACGGGGCTGGACAACGACGATCTCGCGATGCTCCGCAAGGGATGGGACATCGTCCGCCGCAACCAGGACAAGATCTCGTCGCTGGTGATGGACATGCTCTCGTTCGGCAAGGAGCGTGAGCCCGACCTCGCGCCGGCCGACCTGGCGACCGTGGTCGGTGAGTCGGTCGAGACGGTGCTGCAGCGGGCCGCAGAGGCGGGGATCGCGATCCGCTGGGAACCGCCGCAGGATCTGCCGGAGTTGATGTTCGACGCGGAGGGCATCGGTCGGGCCGTGCTGAACGTGGTCACCAACGCCCTCGACGCCGTCGAGGGCCGCGCCGCCCCGGAGGTCGTGATCACGGCCGGCACAGACGCCGCCGCGGGAATCGCCAGGGTGACGGTCACGGACAACGGCCCCGGCATGGCGCCGGAGACGCTCACCAGCGCATTCGACCCCTTCGTGTCGACCAAGGGCGCCCGTGGCACCGGCCTTGGGCTGGCGGTGAGCCGCAAGATCCTCCGTGAGCACGGCGGCGACGTCCGGGCCACGAGCGAGCCTGGGCACGGGGCGACATTCGTGCTCGAGTTTCCGCTGCGGCAGCCAGCTCCCGGGGAGGCGTCGTGAGCGGCCCGCACCGGCTGCCGATATCGGGTGTGGTGATCACCCGCGACGCCGCCGCAGGCGTCGTCTCCACGCTCGCCAGCCTCGACATGTGCGCCGAGCGGATCGTGCTCGACTCGGGGTCGACCGACGACACGGTCGCCCTGGCCCGTGCGGCGGGTGCCCGCGTCGAGCATCAGGCTTTCCTGGGCTACGGCCCGCAGAAGCGGCGGGCGGTCGAACTCGCGGCGCATGACTGGATCCTGTCGCTCGACGCGGACGAGACACTCGACGCCGAGGCCCGCGCGTCGGTCGCCGTGACCGACCTGTCCGATCCGACGGTGTGCTACTCGTTCCGCCGCCGCACGTTCGTCGGCGGCCGCGAGGTGCGTCATGGAGCCTGGCGCGACGAGCGGGTGCTGCGGCTCTTCAACCGCACGACGGCCACCTTCAAGCCGCTGCCGGTGCACGAGGAGGTCGCGTCCCCCCGGCAGCCGGTGCTCCTGCCCGGCTCGGTGCTGCACCACAGCTACGCCGACTGTGCCGATGTCGTGGCCCGCACGCTCCGCTACGCGCCGGTGAAGGCGGGCATCATCCGGCGAAAGGGCCAGGCCGTCGCCGTCTGGACGCTGCCGCTCCGCGGGATGTCGGCCTTCCTGCGGAGCTACGTGGTGCGGGGCGGCTGGCGGGACGGCGCTGCGGGCTTCGTGATCGCCGTGTCGCGGGTGCTCGATTCCACGCTTCCGCGCGCCCTGCTGCTCGAGGAGCGGCGGCCTCCCGATCCCGGCTCCGGGGAAGACTCGGCCGAGCGAACGTAGCCCGCGCGGAACCGGCACGGTCACGTCGTCTGGCAACGCCAAGACGAGCCGGGCGATCGTCAGTCGGGTCCGCGGGCCTGCGCCTTGTCGAGCACGACCTGCAGGCGACCCCAGAAGGAGGCGTCCTCCGCGGCCGACGTGAAAACGATCGCATCCGCGTCGGCGGTGGTTCGCGGCTCGCCGACGACGACGACCGCCAGGCCGCCGATCACGAGATACCGCATGCCTCGACGCTCGAGAAACTCGAACGCCTGGCGGCAGAAAGCGTCAAACTCGCTTGCTGCCATCGTCGCGCACCCGCAGGGTGTGGGCTGAGTCTGGCCGGATTTTGAGCGCAATCGACTCTTCCGGCGTCATCCGCCGCAGGGTCTCCCAGCGGTCGCAATCCGCATCACGTCGGTACTGATACGGATCCCACGTGATCCTCGCGCCTGTCCCGGC
>CAIXGY010000011.1 GCA_903919035.1 uncultured Planctomycetaceae bacterium
GGCCGAGCGCAGCACGGATTGCGAAGCGAGGCCAGCATCGAGTGAGCGACGGGCACGACGCCCGTCGCGAACGTCCGAGCGAGACGGCACGGGCATCCCCGACGCCGGGACAGCCGCGGTGACGCGCGAGGATCACGTGTGAGCCGTATGACACGGTGCCCCGCGGCCCGGGCGACGCATGGCGCCGCTTTGCCCGGCACTCGAGACCGGGTTTAGACTGTCTGCTCGAGAAAGGTGTCGGCCCCATGCCGCTGCTCATCAAGAACGCCGACATCGTCAACGCGGACTCGCGCTACACGGCCGACATCCTTTGCGAGGGCGACGTGATCACGCGGATCGACCGCGGGATCACAGCGCCCTCCGGGGCCGAGGTCATCGACGCCGCGGGCAAGCACGTGTTTCCCGGCTTCATCGACCCCCACACCCACATCTACCTGCCCTTCATGGGCACGTTCTCGAAGGATGACTACGAGACCGGCACGAAGGCCGCGCTCGTGGGGGGCACGACGACCCTGTTCGAGATGGTCTGCCCCTCACGGTCGATGTCCCACACGGAGGGCTTCGCCCTGTGGCGTCAACAGGCCGAGGGCCGGGCCTGCTGCGACTACTCGTTCCACATGGGCGTGACACGGTTCGACGCCGACTCGGTCGCTCAACTCCGCGAGATCGTCGCGGCCGGCGTCGGCAGCTTCAAGGTGTTCCTCGCCTACAAGGGGGCGTTCGGTGTCGATGACGGCGAGTTGTGGCAGACGCTGTCGTTGGCGCGGGACCTGGGCGTCGTCGTCACCGCCCACTGCGAGAACGAGACCCTCGTCGCGGAACTGCAGAAGCGGCTGCTGGCGGCCGGACGGACTGGTCCCGACGCCCACCACGACAGTCGGCCGCCGCGGGTCGAGGCCGAGGGCGTCAACCACCTGGCCTCGTTCGCGGAACTCACCGGGGCGACGATCTACATCGTCCACCTCTCCTGCCGCGAGGCCCTCGAGCGGGCGATCGCGGCCCGCGAGCGGGGCGTGAAGGTCTTCGTCGAGACGCTCATCCAATATCTGGTTCTCGACAAGACGTGGGCGGAGCGACCCGGCTTCGAGGGCGCGAAATACGTGATGTCACCCCCGCTCCGCGACGCGACCAATCAGGCGGTCCTTTGGGATGGCCTGGCCAGCGGGCTCGTCAGCACCGTGGCCACCGACCATGCGCCGTTCGACTTCGTCGGACAGAAGCCGATGGGCCGGGACGATTTCACGAAGATCCCCAACGGCATTCCGTCGCTGGAGGACCGGGTCAACCTCCTGTGGACCCACGGCGTGAAGCGCGGCCGACTCACGCCGGAGCAGTTCGTCGCCGTCGGCAGCACGAACGCGGCGAAGATCTTCGGCCTCTGGCCGCGAAAGGGCGTCATCCAACCCGGCGCCGACGCCGACCTCGTGCTCTACGACCCGGCGTATCGCGGCACCATCAGCGCGAAGACCCAGACCCAGAACGTCGACTACAACGCCTTCGAAGGTTTCCCGATCGAGGGCCGGCCGACCGTGGTGACGGTCCGCGGCGAGGTCGCCGTCCGCAACGGGGTATTCTGCGGCACCGTCGGCCGGGGTCGGTTCCTGTCTCGCGTTCCCCGGCGGCCGGCAGGGTGCTGACGGGGGCGGCATGCATTGCTCTCCCCAAGAACGCCTCCGCCTGCGATGCTCCTGGAGGCATGGGCTTCGGCCGACCGCCATCCGGCGGTCCAGCGCTGCTCCGTGTCGGTAGGAGGCCAGCC
>CAIXGY010000012.1 GCA_903919035.1 uncultured Planctomycetaceae bacterium
ATCTCGCCCACGAGGATCCGGTCGGGATCCTGGCGGAGGATGGCCCGCAGGCAGGCGGCGAACGTGTTGCCGATCGCCGCGTCGATCGGCACCTGCACGATGCCGTCGATGTCGTACTCCACCGGATCCTCGGTGGTGATGAGCTTGTCCTCGATGTCGTTGAGTTCGGAGAGCGCCGAGTAGAGCGTGGTCGTCTTGCCGGAGCCGGTGGGGCCGGTCACCAGCACGATGCCGTTGGGCCGCTTGATGACCTCGCGGAACCGCCGCATCATCCCCGGATCCATCCCCACCTTGTCGAGGCTCAACGACACCACGCCCCGGTCGAGCACCCGCATCACCACGCTCTCGCCGAAGAGCGTGGGCAACACGCTCACCCGGAGATCCACCGGATGGCCGCCGACCGTGAGCTCGATCCGCCCGTCCTGCGGCAGCCGCCGCTCCGCGATGTCGAGGTTGGCCATCACCTTGATCCGCGTGGTGATCGCGAAGGCCAGGTGCTTCGGCGGCGGCACCATCTCCTGGAGCACGCCGTCGGCCTTGAGGCGGATGCGAAACTCGCTCTCGAAGGGCTCGAAGTGGATGTCGCTGGCCCCGTCGCGGATCGCCAGCAGCAGCACCATGTTGAGCAGCTTCCGCACCGGCGCGCTCTCGGCGAGGGCCTCCACGCTCGTCAGGTCGGTGACCCCCTCCTTGCCCGCCTGGGCCGCCTGGGCCGCCAGCTCGTCGTCGGCCTCGAGATCCTCGACGAGCGACTCCACGCTCTCGCTCTCGGCGGCATAGAGCTTCTCGATCGCCTTGGCGATCTCCGGCTCCGTGGCCACGCACACGTGGATGTCGTAGCCGAGCAGCGTCCGCAACTCATCGGCGATCTGGATCTTCTGCGGCTCCGCGGAGGCGACCGTGAGCCGGTTGCCGTCGAGGGCCAAGGGCACCACGCGGTAGAGCTGGGCCATCGGGCCGCTCACGAGCTTGAGCACGTCGCCCGGGATCGAGCGGTCGTAGAGCGTGACGAAGGTCGTGCCCCACTGCTCGGCGAGCGCCTCGCCGAGCTGCTCGTCGGTGAAGAAGCCGAGATCCACGCCGATGGTGCCCAACAGCTTCCCGCCACGGCCCTGCTCCTCGAGCATGGTCGCGAGCTGCTGCTCGTCGATCAGGCCGAGGTCCATCAGGATCTGTCCGAGCTTCTTGAGTGCCATGGCAGGAAATCCGGGCGGGGTCGCGCCTACTTCTCCATGTCCTTCGCGGCCTTCTTGGCCACCGCCTCGGCATCCTCGAAGATGCCCTGCTTGGCGTTGGCGATCCGCTTGGCGAGGTCGTCCACGTTCTGCGCCTTGGCGAGCACGTCGTCTTCGCTGACCTTCTTCTCCGACCAGAGGCGGAAGAGGTCGTCGTCGAGCAGCCGCATGCCGAGCTTGGCGCCGGTCTGGATCGCGGAGTTGATGCGGAAGGTCTTGTTTTCGCGGATCAGGTTGCCGATCGCAGGCGTGACGATGAGCACCTCATACGCCGCACAGCGGCCGCCGCCGATCTTGGGCAACAGCGCCTGCGAGACCACGCCCAGGATCGCCGTCGAGAGCTGCGTCCGCACCTGCTCCTGCTGGTTCGTGGGGAAGGCGTCGATGATGCGGTTCACCGTGCCCTGGGCGCCGGTGGTGTGGAGCGTGCCGAACACCACGTGGCCCGTCTCGGCCGCCGAGATCGCCGCCTCGATCGTCTCCAGGTCGCGGAGCTCGCCCACGAGGATCACGTCGGGATCCTGCCGCAGGGCGCGACGGAGGGCCTCGGAGAAGGTCGGCACGTCGTTGCCGATCTCCCGCTGGTTCACCGTGCTCTTCTTCGAGTAGTGGTAGAACTCGATCGGGTCTTCGATCGTGATGATGTGGTGGTCGTAGTTGATGTTGATGTAGTCGATGAGCGCCGCGAGCGTGGTGCTCTTGCCGGAGCCCGTGGGGCCGGTCACGAGGAACAGGCCGCGGGGCCGCGTCACGAGCTTCTTGCAGACCTCCGGCACGCCGAGCTGCTCCGGCGTGAGCAGCTTGTTGGGGATCTGCCGCAGCACCATCGCCACGCTGCCGCGCTGCTTGAACACGCTCACACGGAACCGCGCCAGATCCTTGAACGCGAAGCCGAAGTCGCAGCCCCCCTTCTCCGCCAACTCCGTCTGGCAGCGCTCGGGCGTGATCGACTTCATGAGGCCGTTGGTGTCGTCGGCCGTGAGCACCTTCGTGGCCTGCGGCTTCATGTGGCCGTCGATGCGGAACACCGGCGGCAGGCCCGTCGTGATGTGGATGTCGCTGACGCCGTTCTTGACCGCGGCGGTGAGCAGCTTGTCGATGAGGATCGTGCCGGTGGCCTGCTTCGGCTGCTCGAAGCCGCCGTCGGCCGCCGGCGCCGCCGCCGCGGGAGCCGCCTCCGACTCGTCGACGTCGAGCTCGTAGACCGGCTTGGACTCGACGCCCCGGATGCCCTTCAGCACGAGCAGCCTCAGGCCGTCGCGATCCACGAGCGAACCCTCGCCCGTGGCCGCCGCCGTCGTGAACACGAACCCCGCGGGATCGCCTCCCGCGGGCATGAGCGCCGCCGCGATGGCGGCCACGTCGTCGGCCGCGATCGGGCTCTTGCCCAGCTGGCGGAACTGGCCGTCGACCTGCACCACCGGCACGGAGCCCGCCGTGAGCCGCACCTCCGTGGCGCGGCTGTCGAGCGCCACCTTGAGGATCCGCTCCACGAACGCGAGATGCGATGCCGACGTCGCGGTGCTCATGACTGGTCCACCCGCGCCTGTTTCCGCCGCTCGACCTGCGCGGCGGCCCACGCTCGTGACGAGCGGCGCGGCCCCCATGCGGCCGCCCTCGTCACCATCGTCATTATGCGCTCCACACCGCCAAAAGTCTCGCGCCGTCCAGCCTGTTTTCCCGGCGTTTCTCCACCCCGCGCGGAGCCCGCGCCGCGCGCGACGCATCGTGCGCCGCGCCGCCGGCGCCCCCGCGGCCGGGAAACCGTCGGGCGTTGCAATTTGCGGAGCGGAATGCGGCGCGCCGGCGCGGTCTACGCCTCCACCCGCTTGGCCACGCGGAAGACCTCGTCAAGCGTCGTGATGCCGCGGAGCGACTTCGCGATGCCGTCTTCGAACATGACGTGCATGCCCTGCGAGACCGCGGCGCGGCGGATCTCCTGCGTGGGCGCGCCCTGGAAGGCGAGATCGCGGATCTTGCCCGTCATCACCATCAACTCGAAGATCCCCAGCCGCCCCTTGTAGCCCGACTTCTGGCAGTTGGCGCAGCCGCGGCCCCGCATGAACGTGGCCCCCTTGAGCTGCTCCGGCGTGATGCCGGCGGCCTCGATCTGCGTGTCGAGCGGCTGGTAGGGCTGCTTGCACTTCGGGCAATTCACCCGCACCAGCCGCTGCGCGAGCACCGCGACGATGCTCGAGGCCACGAGGTAGGCCGGCACGCCCATGTCGATCATGCGGGTGATCGCACCGGGGGCATCATTGGTGTGGAGCGTGGAGAACACGAGATGCCCCGTGAGCGAGGCCTGGATGCCCATCTGGGCCGTCTCGGTGTCGCGCATCTCGCCCACGAGGATCACGTTGGGCGCCTGGCGGAGCATCGCCCGGATGACCCGCGCGAAGTCGAGGCCGATCGAGTGGCGGATCTCCACCTGATTGATGCCGGAGAGGTAATACTCGACCGGATCCTCGGCGGTGATGATTTTCGTGTCGGGGCGGTTGAGCTCGTTGAGCGAGGCGTAGAGCGTGGTCGTCTTTCCCGAGCCCGTCGGGCCGGTGACGAGGATGATCCCGTTGGGCCGCCGGATGAGGTTCTTGAACTGCCGGAAGTCGTGGTCGGAGAGGCCGAGCTGGCGGATGCCGACGCGGATGTTGTCCTTGTCGAGGATCCGCATCACCACCGACTGGCCGTGGTTCGTGGGCAGCACGCTGACGCGGAGGTCGTAGTCCTTGCCGTCGGCCGAGAGCTTGATGCGGCCGTCCTGCGGGCGGCGGCGCTCGGCGATGTCGAGCTTCGAGAGGATCTTGATGCGGGAGAGGATCGCCCCGAGGAGCCGCCGCGGCGGGTTGTCGCGCTCGACGAGGCGGCCGTCGATCCGGTAGCGGATCCGCACGCGGTCCTCGAAGGGCTCGATGTGGATGTCGCTGGCCTTGAGCTGCACCGCCTCGGTGATGATCAGGTTCACGAGCTTCACGACCGGGGCGTCGGAGTTGTCCTCGGCGGTGGAGCCGGCCGCCTGCTCGAGCGCCGTCTCCGTGAAGTCGATGGCGGTGTCGGTGAACTCCTGGAGCATCGAGTCGGCGCTCTCGCCGTCGGAGGTGCCGTAGTGGCGGTTGATCGCCTCCACGATCTGCTCGCGCGGCGCCAGCACCGTGTCGATCTCGCGGTTGAGGATGAAGCGGAGCTTCTCCTGCGTGTCGATGTCGGTGGGGTCGCAGGCCGCCACCGTGAGCACGCCGCCGTTCTCGGCGACCGGGAAGATCGTGTTCTCGCGGGCCACGCTCTCCGGCAGCAGGCCCACCACCTCGTCGGCCACCGTCTGGCCCGCGAGGTTCACCACCTTCATGCGATGGGCCTTGGCGAGCGCCTTCATCACGGCGTCGCCCGACGCGTAGCCGAGCCGCACGATCTCGTCGTGAACCTTCTTGCCCGACGAGCCCGCGATGCGCATCGCCTCCGCGAGCTGCTCGGCGGAGACGAGGCCCTCGGAGACGATCAGCGTGGAGAAGGGATCGGACGGCATGGGTGGGGGGCGGGGCGGCGGGCGGACGGGCGATCAGGCGGGCGATTCGAGGAAGGTGTCGGCGTGCTCGTAGCCGGGGGCGCAGGTGCAGAGGAAGACGAGTTCGCCCGGCCCCGTGTTGCGGATCGTGTGCCGGATGCCGGGCGGGATCGCGATCGCGTCGCCGGGGCCGACGGGCCGCGTCTCGGTGCCGAGCGTCATGGCGGCGGTGCCGGAGAGGATGTAGTAGATCTCCTCGGTGACGGCGTGGTGGTGGGGCGTGGTGGCCGCGCCGGCCGCGAGCCGGGCCTCGGCCAGGCTCTGCTTGCGGATCGCGGAATTGCGGTGCGCCAGCAGCTCGCGGATCGTCGACCCGTCCACGGTCGTGAACGGGGGCGCGGCATCCCGGTTGACCACGTCCATCGGCTGCGTTTCCCCGCGGGTTTCTCGGCCTTCCGTCAGGATACCAAACCGCCGTGCAGGTGCAGCACGGCCGGCGGAATCGCCCGGTGCTCCCAGCCGCCGGGGTCGGGCAATGCCGCCGGGTCGAAGGCCACGTCGGACTCCACCACGAGCGTGCTGCCGGGGGGCGCGGCCTCGTCGAGCGCGGCGACGAGGGCCACCACGTCGGCGGCCCGCTCTTGAAGCAGCGGCCACGGCGGCGCGATGAACGCGAGCCACGGTGATCCCGTCGGCAACTCCGCGAGCCGCCGGGCCCAGGCGAAGGCATCGCCGGGCCGAACCTCCACACGGTCGGTCACGCCGAGCCCCCGGGCCGAGCGGCCCAGCGCGTCGGCCGTGGGGAAGTGGCGCTCCACGAAGACCACGCGGGCCGCGCCGCGGCTGAGCGCCTCGAAGCCGAGCGCCCCGGAGCCGGCGAACAGGTCTAGAACCAGCGTTCCCCGGACGGTCGGGCCGAGGAGGTCGAAGAGCGTCTCCCGCACGCGATCCTTCATGGGCCGCGTCCGCTCGTGGGGCACGAACTCGAGCCGGCGGCCCCGCAGCTCGCCGCCGATGATCCGCGGCGGCGCGGCGGCATCACTGACGGGGCGGGAGGGGCGAGGCATCGGGTGTCTGGTGCGGTGGCAAGGCGAGCGACGCGCGGACGGTCGTGCCGTGGACGCAAGCCTACCTCGCTATGGCTGTCCGGGAACCTGGATCCGGAAGCTCAGCCGCGGAGGCGGTCATAAAAGGCCCGGGGCGACAGGATGTCGATCCCCTCGAACCTCCCGACGGCGACCAGTTCCTTGTCTCCCGTGACGATGCATGCCGCCGCGCCGGCGAGCGCAGTGCCCAGGATCGGCAGGTCGTCCTTGTCGCGGAGCGTGCCACGCGGAACCGCCGCGGGCTCCACGAGTTCACTGCTCGATCTCAGGAAGGCCACCACGGCCGCGGCCTGCGCCTTGCTCGCCCTAAACGTGCCGCGATAGTGCCGCACCACCTCGTCGAGAATGTGCTCCGACATGATCACAACGTGGTCCCGAAAGACCACCGTCAGCAGCGCCTCGCAGAGGCCGTGCGTGGCGAAACCAGCCAGGAGCACGTTTGTGTCGAGGACGACCCTCACGAAACGGCCTTGAACACATCGTCGTCGGTGACGAAGCCCTGGGCCTCCGCGAGCGGCATCGTCATCTTGCGCAATCCGGCAAGCCGTTCAGTCGCGATATAGCGTCGGAGCGACTCCCTGACGAGCTCGCTCGACGAGCGGTGCGTGCGGCGGCTCAGGGCGTCGAGCTGTCGCTTAAGGTCGGGAGTGATACGGACGTTGAGTGTCTTTTCCATGTAAAGCATCGTATGACGCGGCCCCGACCGCCCGCAACACGCGGCGGGTCCGGCGCATACGCTATCCTGACGCAGCGGCCTAACCCGTTGCCTCGTCTGGAGATTGCCCGCATGAACTGGCGTTCCGTCGCTTCGCTCATGGTCGCACTGCTCGTGGTCGCACCGCTGGCTGCCGCGTCCGTCGCGGGGGCCGCCGATGCGCCCGCCACCGTCGATGCGGCGGCGGTGCGGTCCGAGTTCGACGCGGCCAGCGCCGAGATGAAGCGGATCGTGGGTGAGGCGGCGGTGCTCCAGGCCAAGTGGCACCAGCCCGACGCCGACCAGGCCGCGCTCGCCAAGAAGTTCGACGCCCTGGAAGTCGAGGGGCGGAAGGTCGGCCGGCGGCTCGAGGCGGCGGCGATCGGCCTCGTGAAGGTGCAACCCACCCACGCCGAGGCCCGCAAGATCTGCGCGGCCGCCGTGGCCGCGGCGCTCCAGAGCGACGATCCCGAGCGGGCGCTCGCCGACGCGGCCGCCGTGACCGAAGCCGGCGCGGCCGAGGCCGACGTGCTCGTGATGGCCGCGACCGCCGCGTTCATGCTCTCGCGGCTCGACGAGGCCGAGGCCTGGATCGCCAAGGCGGCGGCCGCGGGCGCGAATCCCGACCGCATCGCCGAACTGCGGGACGGGATGGCGAAGTCGCGCGACAAGGTCGATGCCGAGATGAAGCGCCGCGCGGCCGACGCGGCCGCCGACGACCTGCCGCGGGTGAAGTTGGAGACCAGCGCGGGCGACCTGCTCGTGGAACTCTTCGAGGACGACGC
Source organism: uncultured Planctomycetaceae bacterium (assembly GCA_903919035.1). GTDB lineage: Bacteria > Planctomycetota > Planctomycetia > Pirellulales > UBA1268 > QWPN01. The sequence goes on from CAIXGY010000012.1 coordinate 7,320, forward strand.
GCCCAACACCGTGGCCAACTTCGTGAACCTCGTCGAGAAGGGCTTCTACGACGGCACGCCGTTTCACCGTGTCATCGGTGGCTTCATGGCCCAGGGGGGCGACCCCACGGGATCGGGCCGCGGCGGGCCGGGGTACGCGATCGCCTGCGAGTGCGGCGCGCCGACCGCGCGGAAACACTTCCGTGGGACGCTCTCGATGGCCCATGCCGGTCAGGACACCGGAGGCTCCCAGTTTTTCCTGACGTTCGTGCCGACCGAGCACCTCGACGGCAAGCACACGGTCTTCGGCCGCGTGATCGAGGGCTTCGACGTGTTGCCCGTCATCGCCCGCACCCAGGATCCCGAGGGCCGCACGGTCGCCGGCATCCAGCCGGATACAATCAAAAAGGCATCGGTCGTGCGGAAGCGAAGCCACGCCTACGAGCCCAAGACCCTGCCGGACCCGCGGAAGTGATCGCGGCCGGCGGTCGAGGATTCAGCCATGCCAGACACTCGAGCCTTTACAGCGACATGCTGGTGTCTCGCCGCGACGCTCGTCGCGACGGCCATGCTCGCGGCTGCGACCGCGGCGCCGCCATTTCCCCCGACAGGAGCCAGCGCCATGCCCAACGGTGATCCCGCGGTGAACCCCGCCCTGGCCGGCCGCGTGAGCGATGCCGACCTGCCGCGGACCGACGCCGAATGGCGGCAGCGGCTCACGCCCGAGCAGTTCGAGGTCGCGCGAAAGAAGGGCACCGAGCGGGCCTTCACCGGCAGATACACCGACACCGAGGCCGCGGGCACCTACCGCTGCATCTGCTGCGGCGAGCCGCTCTTCACGTCGGGCGAAAAGTTTCACTCCGGCTGCGGCTGGCCGTCGTTCACCGCGCCGATCGACGGCGTCCGGGGCACGGCGATCGCCGAGCATGAGGACCGCTCCCACTTCATGATCCGCACCGAGGTCACCTGCCGCCGCTGCGGGGCGCATCTCGGCCACGTGTTCAACGACGGCCCGCCCCCGACGGGCCTCCGCTACTGCATCAACTCCGCGTCGATCACGTTCGACGCGGCGAAGCCGGCGGCCGAACCCCGGAAGTAGGACGGCTCATACGGTCCCCACTTGATCCACGCGCGTCACCGCATCTGTCCCGGCGTGGTGGATGCCCGTGCCTCGCCCCACGAAAGCGCGGAAGGATCGGGTCTGCCCATCCCCTCGAGACGGCGTAGACGGCAAGCGCAGGCACGACGCCGAAGCGCAGCCGTCTCCGAGCACGTGAAGCTCAGGATGAGCGCAGCGAGCGTCCGGCGAGAGGGTGTG
>CAIXGY010000013.1 GCA_903919035.1 uncultured Planctomycetaceae bacterium
ACCGCGATGTCGATCGAATCCTTGGAGCGTCGCTTCGCACTGGCGAGCGCGCAACTGGCCCTCGCCCCCCTCACCTCGGACCAACTGACGGCCTCCGGCGTTCAGGCGTTCACCACGGTCATCGCGGCCCACCCTGCCAGCACCGCTGCGTTCGACGCGCTGGCGAAGGCCGTGTCCGAAAACGTGCGCGGCAAGACAGCCGCGGCGGTGCAGTCCTATGCCGCGAGCCCGGAAGGGTCGTTGGCCATCATGCAATGGACCCTGCTCGACCGAATCGGACGGACTGGTCGCGAGTCGCTGGTCGCCACGCACCCGGCCACGAGTGCGTGGCTCCTCGGCAATCGAGAGGCCCTGCAAACGTTGCTGACATCGGGTGACGCAGCCGATGGCCGCTGGGCCGATGCCGCCGACATCTTCTGCCGGATCGTCGCGAGAGACGCGCGGGCCAAGACGGGCGTGCCGCTGCGGATCGCGACGGCGACGGCGCTCACCTTCGCTTCGCCCGTGATTTCCTTCGCCGACAAGAAGCCGATCGCCCCGCTGCCGCGTTACGAGGCCTACCGCGACTGGGATGCGTCTGGCCAGCTGTTCTCGTCGTTCCGGAATCTCACGGCGTGGGAGATGCGGTATGTCGTGGGCAGCTGGGCGCGAGAAGACGAGCTCGTCTGGGCCCGCAGTGCGATCCGTCAGGATCTGAAGTCTCGCGACCGCGTGTCAGACGCCGCCTTCATGGTGCCGTACACGGAGTTCAACAAGCGTGGCGTGAGCATCCAGGACGAGAAGAACTTCTACGACTCCAAGCCCGTGACGCTCAAGCTGATCCTGGAGTACGGGGCCGTGTGCGGCGGCATCTCGAAATTCGGCACTGCCATGTGCCAGGCCTTCGGCGTGCCCGCGATGCCGGTGGGTCAGCCGGGGCACTGCGCGTTCATCTGGCAGAAGTCGACCCGTGCCTGGGCGGTCAACAACGACATCTCCGGGTGGGCCGAAAGCAGCCGTCATGACGGGATCCACACACCCTGGGGCAACGCTGCGTGGCTGGTGCCGCTGATGCAGGCCTCGCAGCGGAATGCAGCGGGATATGCCACGGCGGAACTCCTGCGCCGCGTGGCGCCGTTTGCGACGACCGCCGCTACGCGGGCCGCAATTCTGGCCACGGCGTGCGAGGCGAGCCCGCTCAATTATCCAGCGTGGGTCGATCGCCGCGCGGCGCTCGCCGCAGCCAAGGCGTCGCAGCCGCAGTGGACGGCCGTGGCCGCGGAGGCGGCCAGGGCGTTCTCGAAGAATCCGACCGCCTACGTGGCGATCCTCAACGCCATGGAGCCGGGGCTCGTGCCGTCCACGTCGACCTTTGCGGACCGGCTGCAGTTCACGCGGCAGTCGATGGCGACGGTGGCCGCGATGGGCAGGGGCGGCGCCGACGCCACGCTCGTGGCGGGTGCATTGCGGTCGTTCCTTCGGTATCAGGCGGACAAGGTTGCGCCAGGGTTCTCCAACCAGGTCTACCGCATCGTGTTCGCCGAGCAGGCTGAGGGCACGGCGATCACGGCGGCGGCCGCGAAGAATCTGATCCCGCTGTTCACGGCCGCGGTCGACGCACTCGACGTCACGACCAGCGGCCCCGCCTACGTCGGCTGGCGGATCGCCGCCGAACGCACCTTCCGCGGCCTCATCCTCCAGCCGGGCACCCGTGCCGGCGCGATGGAGCCGATCACGGCGTCGGTCAGGCGACTCCAGGCAGCCAAGCGTATCGGCGATGCCAGGTGGCTGGCTGACATCGTCGTTGCCGCCGCCACGGACGCCGGTGACGCTGCGGTTCTCAAGGCCGCACGGTCCCTGCGGACGTCGCTGGGCTGACACGGCCCACACTTGATCCTCGCGGGTCACCACGCCCAACCGGCGGCGGGGATGCCCGTGCCGTCTCGCTCGGACGTTCGCGACGGGCGCCGTGTGCCGCCGGAGTCAGCAGCAACCGGTGTCGCCGACCTTGCACTTCTCGGGCGCGAGGCAAGCCGTGTGCTTCGTGCCGAGGTGGAAGAGCAAGCCGGACGGCGTGACTTCCACGCCGCCGATCGGATACTGCGAAATCACGCCGTCCTCATATTCGACTTCCACCGGCAGGTCGTCGGACTGCAGGAGGGGGGCCGCGATCCGCAGGATCGACGCCAACTTCGTGGTCTCCAGTCGATGATCGACGTCGTCCGCCACCCAGACCTGCAGCACGCACGCCTTCGTGGTTCGCACCGTGCCACCGCAGTCGATGAAATCCTTCTGCACCTTGCCGACTTCGGTGATGTGGTAGTGGGCGGGAACGAAGGACCTGTCCGGCAGCATCCAGTGCATCGTCGCAGCGGGGTTGCTGTCGAGCGCGCGGCGGAACTCATGAACGGTCATCGGTGGATCCTCATGGCGTGGCTTCGAAGACGGCGATCTGGTCGCGGACACCCCGAAGCTTCTCTGGGATCATGTCGCGCGGGTCGGCAATCCTCCAGTCCACCTGCTGGCGGCCGCGAGCCCATGCAGCGGGACTGACCCGACACTCGCCTTTTTCGGTGGTCATCAACGGTCACAGGCTTGTGATGGTGCCGCCGACCAGTCTATCCTCGTACAGCGTCGTTCAGACCTGAGTCAAAGCGATCGAGCGATGGCATCCGCGCGAGGATCATGATGGGCTACGAGTGCAACCGCCGCAAGAATCGTATCGATCGCCGGTTTTTGTGGATGGCTGAGGTCCTGATGGCCGGAAGCTGGCTGCTCGCCACAGCCTGCGCGACTGGCCAGGTGAAGGACGAACGAGATCCCGTCGAGTGCGTCAATCCGTTCATCGGCTCGGTGACGTCGTCGCGCGTCCGCGGTTCAGCCAGCCAGGGCAAGACATTCCCAGGGCCATGTTTACCCCACGGCCTCGTGCAACTGAGCCCCGACTCCATTTCCGAGGGCGACAACGGCTCGGGCTACAACCATGAACACACGACGCTCATGGGCTTCAGCTTCGCACACATGAGCGGCGTCGGCTGGTACGGCGATCTCGGCAACATCCTCGTCATGCCCACCACGGGACCGCTCCAGACGAGCTATGGGCAGACCGACAAGCCGGGCAGCGGATATCTCTCGCGGAAGGCCGACGAGCGGGCCGAAGCCGGCTTTTATTCGGTCACGCTCAGCGATTACCAGATCCGAGCCGAACTCACCGCCACGGCCCGCAGCGGCCTGCTGCGGTTCACATTCCCCGAGAGCGGCACGTCGCGAATCCAGATCGACCTCGCGCGGCGCGTCGGCGGCACTGCCGTGATGCAGGCCGTTCGGGTCGTCGGCGACCGGGCCGTCGAAGGCTGGTCGCGATGCACGGCCGAGGGGGGCGGATGGGGCAACGGCCGCGGACGTCCCGACTACACGGTCTACTTCCACGCGGAGTTCGACCGGCCGATCCAGGCCTGCGGCGTGTGGGAGGTTGAGATTCCGGATGGCGCGCGGCGGAAGCACCAGGCGGCCGACCCGGCATTCATGGCAGCCATGACGGCGGCGAAGGTGCAACCCGGCTGCCGCGAACGGGAAGGCCGACACATCGGCTTCTACACAGAGTTCCCCACCCGCGCCGGAGAGCAGGTGCTGATGAAGGTGGGCATCTCGTTCGTGAGCGTCGACGGGGCGCGGCGGAACCTCGCTGCCGAAATCCCGAACTGGGACTTCGACGCCGTCCGGCAGGCGGCCCGCCGCCGCTGGTCGGAGGAACTCTCGCGGATCACCGTGTCGGGTGGGACAGCCGATCAACGCACCGCGTTTTACACGGCGATGTATCACGCGCTCATCGATCCACGCTGCTTTGCCGACGTCGACGGCACTTATCCCGGCGGCGACGGCCAACCTCACCAGACCGACTCCTACACGAGGCGGACGATCTTCAGCGGCTGGGACGTGTATCGCAGTGCGTTTCCGCTCCTGACGATCATCGCTCCGAACGTCGTCACCGACATGATCCAGTCCCTGACCGATCTGGCCGTCGAGTCGAAAAAAGGCACCTTCGAACGGTGGGAATTCCTCAACGCCTACAGCGGCTGCATGAACGGCAACCCGGCCGTCGTGGTCATGGCCGATGCCTACCTCAAGGGTTTACGGGGCTTCGACGTGGAGAAGTCGTATGGCGTGGCCAAGGCCACCTGCGAGCGGATCGGGGCCGGCACGAACGGCTTTTCGCCGGGGGACCTGGCCGGCACGGGTGAATACGACCTCGCCGAATGGTGCCTGGGGCGAATGGCCGAGGCCCTCGGCAGACAAGACGATGCACAGCTGTTCCTGGAGCGGAGTCGCGGCTGGCGAAACCTCTACGATCCCGCCTCCAACTGGTTCAAGGGCCGCGGCTTGGAGTCGAACATCGACCAGCAAGGATGGTTCGTACCGCACGACATCCCCGGGCTGATCGAGCAGGTCGGCGGGCGGGAACTGTTTCTCGCCCGACTCGAAGACTTCTTCGAGAAGACACCGGACGTGACGCGCTGGAACGAGTTCTACAACCACGCCAACGAGCCGGTGCATCTCGTGCCCTTCCTGTTCAACCGAGCCGGTGCACCGTGGCTGACCCAGAAGTGGGTGCGGCACATCTGCGAGAAGGCTTATGGGGCAGATGTCTACGGCCTGTGCGGCGATGAGGACGTGGGCCAGATGTCGGCGTGGTTCGTGCTGTGCGCTTGTGGGATCCACCAGGCGTGCCCGGGCGACACCCGCTACGAAATCTTCGCGCCGCTCTTCGACGAGGTCCGCATCCGCATCGATCCGGTCTACGGTGCGGAGAGGGAATTCCGGATCACGTGCCAGGGGAATGGGCCCGGCCCGCGGTACATCCAGGCTGCGTCGCTCGACGGCAAGCCGTTCGACCGCTGCTGGCTCGATCATGCCGAGATCGTCGCCGGCGGCCATCTCGAATTGCAGCTTGGTCCGGAGCCTCAGCCGAACGTCGAGCCCAACCCGCTCGGGTCTGCCCACACCGCCCCGCCGGACGCGCACTGCGCTCGTCGTGAAGGTCGATGACGGGTTCGGCTCTCGGACCTGCGACACCTGTACCGAGCGGCGGAGTGCCTCAAGACCCTCGCCCACCCGCATCGGCTCCGCATCGTGCAGATGCTGCTCGGCGGCCGCTCCACGGTGGGCGAGTTGGCCGCCGGCGCGCTCGTTGCCATCGGGGCGGCACTGGCCGCCTTTTGGCCCCGCCGCCTCGGTCAACTGGAAGGCTATCGGCGCAGGGCTCGCTGGCTTCGTGGGCTGCGGTCTTGTGTTCGCCGGAATCACCGACACCTGCGGGATGGCGATGCTGACGGCCCGGATGCCGTGGAACCAGGCGTCCGGCGGCGAGTCGGCATCGGCCCGGAGCAGAGAGCTGCAACAAGGTTGCGGGGGTGACGAAAGGCCTCACCGTGTGACCGGCGCCCTCCTCACTCCGCTCCCTCGGGCCGTCCCTTCCTCGTCTGGGTGCGAGCGAGCGTGACCGATGGCGACTCGCCGTACCGCCGAGTATAGGCGGCCGAAAACGTGGCGAGTCGGGTGAAGCCGCAGGCCATCGCGATTGCCGCGACGGTGTCGTTCGGCCTGCTCGCCAAGAGACGCTCGCGGGCCATGTGGATCCGCCGCCGCTGGATCCAGGCGCGCGGTGAGCAGCCGTGGGCTTTGCGGAATGCCAGCTGAAGCGAGCGGGCCGGCAGGCCGCTGACGCGCTCCATGTCCGTGAGGGTGATTCTTTCCTCCAGATGGCCGACGATGTAGTCCGTCACCTTGTGAACACCGACCGTCGAGTCGTGCCCGCGGGCGGGGGCGACGGTGCGAGCCAAGGCCTCGGGAGCGAGCAGCATCGCAACGCTGCGCAGGAGCGAGTCGTCGAGGCCGAGCAGTCGCATGTTCGTCGGTTCACCGCGGGCAACATCCACGAGCGACAGGGTGTGCCTGAGCAGCGTCAGTCCCGGCGAGGGGCTACCGATGGGCACCAGCCGCGCGGTTCCCAGGCCGAGATCGGCACGACCCGCAGCCTCTGACCCGAACATCACCCGGGCGGTCGCCCGAAGCCGGTTCGGGTCGAACGTGATCGCGACCACCGACCGGACGCCAGACTCACCGGTGCGAGCGCAGCCCGGAATGAACATCGCCGAGCATCCGGCCTGCCATCGATATGCACAGCGGTCGATGACCGACGTGCCCCACCCATGCAACGGGATGATGAGCGTGGAATCGACCGACTCGTCCGCTGCCATTGCCAGCGGCGTGGACGCGCTGGCGACGAGCCGGACGTCGCCAGCGCGGACCGTCGCAGCCCGGTGAAGGAAAGTCTGCCTCGACCGCAGTGGCTCATACCGCCGGATCGAGGGCATCACCGCCCGCTGGGCTGCGGTGAACGCCGCCAGGTCGTCGTTGTCCTCCGCGATCGCGTGGCCGAAGGCGAGCCGAGGAAGCGTCGGATGACGTGCGGACATGAACGACCCTGATGCGGTGAACGCCCATCGGCTGCCGTCCGGCACCCCGCCGACGGCAACCTGGGCAGTGTAGGCACTTCACCCCGCCCCTGGCCGCCGAGGCGGATTCGAGGGGGCCGGCAATCTGCACCAACTCAACGGGCTGGTGGGAATGAACCGATAATACCGGTTGTGCGCCCAGAGTCGACGTGATGGCATCCATGCTCCCCGCCGGAACGGTCCTGCGCCGCGGTGTCGCCGCCGCGATCGCTGCCTGTGCGCTCGGTGTGTGGACTCCCGCACCGGCCCAGTCACCCGTCATCGCGGAAGAACTTCCGCCGACAGCGGACGTCATCGAGGGCGTGCAGGCGGACATTCGTCGGCTCGAGAGGGAGATCGCAACCCTTCGTTCGGCGCAGGCTCGGCCGGCCCCCGAGCCGGGTGACGCGGTCGGCACGACGGCGGAAGACGAGCGAGTCGCCGTCGGGGCCGGGGAAGATCACGGCGACGCGCTCGCCGACCGCCTGGCGACTGTCGAGAAGGGGCTCGGCACGTTGACGGACGCCGCCACCAAGAAGCGGAACGACGAGGCGAAGAAACCCCTGTTCATCCTCAGCGGCCAGATGCAGGCCGATCAGGTCTATTTCGGTCAGGATCCGGCCAGCCGTGCGGCCGTCGGTGACCTGCAGGACGGCGCCCAGTTTCGCCGCCTCCGCATCGGCGGCCGTGGCACCGCCTTCGAGGTGTTCGAGTACTCGCTCGGCGTCGACTTCGCGTTGGCCAATCAGCCGAGCTTTCTCGACAACTACATCGAGTGGAAGCGCCTGCCGTGGCTGCAGAACATCCGTGTCGGCCACTACTTCGAACCCTTCTCGCTCGAGCGCGTCACCCAGAACCGCAACAACACCTTCATGGAACGCTCGCTCGTCGACACCTTCGCGCCTGCACGCAACATGGGCGCGATGGTGTACGGAAACACCGCGAACGAACTGGCCACCTACGCGATCGGCACCTTTCGCACGAACAGCGACAACACCGGCAACGACTCCTTCGACAGCGGCCAGGCGCTGACCATGCGCGGCACCTGGCTGCCGTGGTGGGACGAGGAGAGCGATGGTCGCTTCTATCTCCATCTCGGGAGCGCCTACAGTTACCGCGACGCCGCGCAGAACCAGGTTCGGTTCCGCAACACCCCGGAGATCCGCAAGCAGCAACCGGCGACCGTGTTCGGCCCGGTCGGCCCTCCGTCACCGAGCAATTACCAAAATGGCGTCCCCAGCCCCTTTGCGCCGATCTTCGTCGACACTGGCATCATCGGGGACGTCGACCACTTCCAGCTGTTCGACCCCGAGTTCGCGCTCATTCTCGGGCCGCTGTCACTCCAGTCGGAATACGCCTTCGCCACCGTCCATCGCACCGGGCGACCAGACCTGTTCTTCAACGGCTACATGGCGCAAGTGAGCTACTTCCTCACCGGCGAGCACCGGCCCTACGACCGGAAGCAGGGCATCCACAAACGTGTCGAGCCCTTCGAGAACTTCTTCCGGCTCCGTGCGAAGTCGCAGGGCATCCGGACGGGGCTCGGGGCCTGGGAGATCGCGGCCCGCTACTCGAACATCGTGCTGAACGACCAGGACGTCAGCGGCAACAACCTCACCGACTTCACCATCGGGCTCAACTGGTACCTGAACCCCTACACCCGCTGGAAGTTCAATTACGTGCGGGCGTTCCTGGAGGACAGACGGGCCGGCAACAGCCTCACCGATGCGTACGGCATGCGGTTCGACTACGACTTCTGACCGACGCGGGCGGGTGGATCATGGCATGCCCCGCCGCGTTGCACCGTCCGTTCATCGCGCGGTCAAAACTTCTTGTAGTCGACGGACGCTCCATCGTTCCGATTGCACAGCCCGGCGAGCACATTCGACGGAATTGCCTCCGAGATGAACACCACCGCGCCATCGGCGAACACGAACTGGCAGCCGTTGGGGTGCCGACTCGCGAACCCCTTGCCGATGTTCTGTTTGCTCATGGTGGCGCCGAAGGCGCCGGTGGAAGATGTGGTGCCAGGAGCGTCGTACAGATCAGAATTGATGCCTTCACCCATGGGCCGGGCGTAGACCAGTCCCAGACCGGTGTTGCCCTGAACGTCGGACGAGCCGGTGCTGCCCACCCATACCGCGCCGGTTTCCTCCGACCACCTCTGGTGCGTCGCCTTCTCGGAAACGACGGCCGTCTTGCTGGAGCCGTCGGTGATCCGGGAAATCTTCTCGCCGATTGGTCCCGTGCCACGGATCTTCTCGATCGCCAGCCTGTCGGCGAAGCCGTGCAGCACACCCCCGTTGTCTCGTGCATAGAGCGGGGCAGTTCCGCTGTCACCACCCCAGGCGACCTTGAATGGCGTCGCGACCTGGCCGCCCGACACAGCGGCATAGCTCGCACGTGCGACGGAAGCCCTGTCAAACGTCCGGTGCGGAGTGGGAAAGTTGTCAGACGGACACTTGTACGAGGCGATCTGAGTCTGCATGGCTTCCTGCGCCGCTTTGAACCGGGCACCGATCGGAGACGCCGTGTTGGCTCCGATGACGGACAGCAGTTTGTGGGTGCCGGAGCCGATCGTCTCGAACAACTTTCCGTGCTCCATGTAGGGCAGGATGAAGACGGACCAACTCCAGGCGCCGGCCTCGGTTCCCTCGACAGTCGTCGACGATGTCTCCGCGGCGTACACCGACGTGCCCGCCGGGAAAGCCCGCTTGGCACTCTCGTGCACGAGCAGGGCCAGACTCAACTGCTTGAGGTTGTTCTGGCAGGCCGAGCGCCGGGCGGACTCACGGGCCGACTGCACGGCCGGCAGCAAGAGGGCGAGCAGCGTGGCGATGATCGCGATCACCACCAGCAGTTCAACGAGCGTGAAACCATGCACCTGATGGCACCGCGGCACCCCTGCCGACTGCCCACATCGGTCACGAGACATAGGTGATCCTCGTCGATTACCACCGTAGCCGAAACCCTACGCAAAACGCTGCCCGCCGTCCGAAGGCGCATGCTCCGTCCTCCGAACGCCCGCGACGCTTGGCCCACGTTTTGTGAACCGTCAGCCCCCGCGGCGTGTAGCATATCTCCCGTGTCAAGGATACTCCAGCCGTTCCGACGGCATCGAAGGGCACCAGGAGCGAACCATGGCTGGCGGGAAAATCGTGATGCGGACCGGAGAGGCGTTGGTCGAGGCCGACGACGCCTGGAGCGCGGCCGAGCCGGAAGTCGTGATCGGTGAGCTCGATGGGCCGGTCGGCTACGCCATCGCCAATCTGATCGGCGACCAGGTCAAGGGGCACACCCGCGTCTGGGCCATCCTCAACAGCGGCGTTCAGGTGCGGCCGGCCACGCTGATGGTGAGCAAGTACACCGCCCCCAACGCCCGGTACACCACCATCCTGATGGGCACCGTGCAGGCGGCGATCGCCAACGCCGTGCTCGACGCCGTCCGCGAGGGTCACATTCCGAAGCGGAAGGTGAACGACGTCGGGATCATCGTCGCGGTCTGGCTCGACCCGTCAGCGGCCGACGCCAAGACGAAGATCGATCACGAGGTGCTCTTCAAGACCCATCGACAGGCGACCTTGGACGCGATCCGCAAGGCGATGGCGAACGAGCCCTCGATCGACTGGCTGCTCAAGAACCAGAAGAAGGTGGGGCACTACTTCCACGAACTCGCCGTGAAGGGTGAGCTGTAGTCCCGAGGTCAGGCGCCACGCCTGGGCCGCGTCGTCCGCAGGCCCCGTTCACTTGGCCTTCTGCAGGAGGTCCGCCAAGGTGGGCACGGCCGCCGCGGCCGCCTCCGGCTGCGGGGCGACGTTGCTCGTGGCGCCGGCAAACGCATACCAGTAGGTCGTGGCGGCATAAGTGAGCGCCGTCGGCTTCCAGGTCATCAGCTCGATGTCGAAGCGGAGCGACTCACGAAACGGGATGCCATCGAGGTTGCGGCCACGGGTGAGCACGTTGTGCCCCTGCGTCCGCGGCTCGTCCACCCGCACCTGATTGGCGAAGGGCGTCTGTATGATGCCCCGCGGCGCGTAGGAGTAGCCGTAGTAATCCTCGGTACCCGTGCCGAGATGCGACGGGAACGACTCGCCGTCCACCCAGATCTTTTCGTCCCCCTCGCCATACCAGGTGGGCTGTGCGTTGACGAGCGCGAGCGTGTCGCCGACGTACACGCCACGGCCACGGATGGCGACGTAGTTCCAGTCGCGAACCGGCGGCGTCCGCATCCCCGCCTCGTGGTGCCAGGCCGCATGGAAGTGCATGCTCCGTCCGTCCCACGTCCACGGCCCCACGATCGCGCGGAGCACCGCCCGCACCGGACGCGGGCCGAGGTTCTCCAGGGTGATCCTGGCCGACGTCTCATAGGGCATCACCCAGCGGCAGGCGAGGGTGCCGTCGCGGTCCACCGTGCGATACCAGCTGTCGAGGACATTCAGGCCGGCGCCGCTGCCGAAGAAGTCGCCCGCCGGGCACCACACCGTCTCGCCGCCGTCGAACGCGATCCGCACCACGAGGCTGCG
>CAIXGY010000014.1 GCA_903919035.1 uncultured Planctomycetaceae bacterium
GAGAGTTGGGGTCGGCTGACACTAGCACGCTGGTCGGATCGGCCCATGGCGGCCGAGAATAAAACGTTCAACGGCACTACCTTGCGCGGGTGATCGAAGACGAGGAGCGGAGGGGATGTGTTGACGATTCTTCCACCGCGACCAACCGGCGTCGGGGACGCCCGTGCTGGCGCGAGAGTGCTGGCACCCCGGCAGCCTGCCCGATCGCCCCCGCCGCCGCCGGTTCCCTCGTCGGATGGGGTCTTTTCTTGGGCCGGAACGCGGGTTTTCCCGGCGGGATGCATGGCCGAAAATCGCGGCTTGAGCGGTCTGGTCGGCTGGTCTACAAGGACGGTCGAAGGGCCGCCTTGGCGGCCCGGACGGAGCGCGTAGACGAGGACGCCCAAGCCTCGTCTACGCGCTTTTTTTGCGGTGGCCACGGCCTTCGGTTTCGGCACGCATCCACGGACGGATCAGCCGATCATGCAACTCACTCGCGCGCTCGTGGCGATCGTGGCGGCGTGCCTCATCGCGGTGCCCTGCGCCATGCCGGCGGTGGCGTCGCCTCCGCTGCCCGTGACGGTCGGACTCGCCGGCACGCATGCCTACCTGCGGAGCGGTCCCGGCGACGACTTCTATCCGACCGAGCGACTCGTTCGCGGCGCCGAGGTCGAGGTGTGGGCGATCGACGAGGCCGGCTGGTGCGCGGTGCGACCGGTGGCCGGCAGCTTCAGTTGGTTGCGGGCGTCCGACGTCGAGTCGCAGCAAGCGGCCGGTCCACGGCGCGGGTGTGCGGGAGTGGTCGTCACGGACAACGCCGTGGCGCGGGTCGGCTCGCAGCTCAACGATCTCCGCCACGTCACGCAGGTCGCGCTCGAGGCCGGCGAGCGGGTGCGGATCATCGACGAGATGACGATCGCCGAGGGGCGGCATGCAGGGGCCTGGATGCGCATCGAACCACCGTCGGGCGAATTCCGCTGGGCGCGGGGCGAGGATCTCGCGCTGCCCGAGGAACTGGCCGTCGATGTCGAGGAGCCACCGGCTGCCGCGGGCATCGCCGCGGCGGGCGCCGCCGGAGCCGCGATCCGCGAGGCGGGCGCCGCGGTGTCGCAGGCGGTGGCCGAGTTCGAGGCCGTGACCACCGCGGATCCCGCCGAGCCGCCTGGGCTCCTGCCCGGAGGCAACGCCCTCACGCGGCTGGTCTCGGGCTGGCTGCCGCGCGGCACGAACGTCTTCGATCCGAACCCGGCGGCCGTGCCCGCCGCCGTCGGCGCCGGAGCGCAGGCCGTACCCGCCGACGAACTCGCCGACATCGACCTGGCGCTCTCGCTGGCGGTGACAGGATCGAGCGGCACGTGGAACCTCGCCCCCCTGCGCGAGCGACTGCGGCTGGCCGCCGCGCGGGCGGGTTCGCCAGCGGAGCGGACCCGGGCCCAGGCACTCGACGCGCGGCTGGCGCGGTTCGAGGCGATCCAGTCCGGACAGCAGGCCCTTGCACGGAACACACCGGCTGCCACGGATCCAGTGCGGATCGGCGGCATGTGGTCGAGTCTCGCGGCACTCGGCTCGCGGCCCGTCCGGCCGGGCGTGTTGCCGGGCGGCGCGCCGGCCGGGGGCCAGCCGACGTGGACCCCGCCGGATCAGGGGGAAACGACCGGTCGCCTCGCGACGGTGATCTCGCGGCGGCCCGAGGCGCCGCGGTGGGCGCTCGTGGACGACCAGAACAACGTGATCACGTTCGTCACGCCGCAGGCCGGCGTGAACCTCGCGCCGCTGGTGGGCCAGCAGGTCACCGTCCGCGGAGCGAAGGGCTTCATGCCCGAATACAAGCGGCCCTACCTCGTGGCCACCGAGGCCCGCACACGGCTCGCAGCGGCGCCGCCGTCGACCACCGATCGCACGCAGTGAGCGTCAGTGCGTGGTCGGGGCTTCGTGCTCGTCGGCCGGCAGCCAGCGGGCGGCGAGTGCCGTGCCCACCTCGTCGTCACCTCCGGCGGCGACGGCGACGCGTCGCCCCGAAGCGAGTGCAGCCAGCGTGGTGCGGTCGTCGCCGGGTGTGCGCGACATGCGCGCCGTGAGTCGCGCGACGCCGGCCGGATTCCGCTCGGCGGCGGCGGCGAATTGCGAGACGAACAGCGAGATCTCGTGGAGATTCGCGGTGGCCGACTGGACGATGAGCGGCTGCAAGGCGCGGGTCACGACCTCGAGGCCGAGCCCGTCGACGTCGAGGAAGGCATCGACCTGCACCGTCTGGCGCGGCGAGCCGTCCGTGGCGGCCGCCGCCGGCCAGTGCCGCACGACCACGAGACACGAGCCCGAGAGGTCCCGTGGGGACAGCGGGCCGGCGTAGCCACCGCGGCCGTGAAACACGAGCAGCCCGCCGCCACCACGCCGCTCGTGGTGCAGGAGCCGCACCGCGCCGACGGTGCCCCAGCCGTCGGAGAGTCGCCACTGCCCGGGCCCGGCCGGATCGAGCGCCACGCGGCTGATGCCGAGCACCCGCCACAGGTCCACGAGCGTGTCGGGCTTCGTGAGCACGAAGTCGAGGAGTTCGGGATCGCAGCCCACCGTCTCCACGGGGAGCCGTCGATAGAGCGCGGTCGCCCGGAGTTGGCGTTCGACGACGGCCCGCGTCGCCGCCGGCATGCGGTCGAGCGGCAGGGCCGCTTCGGCCTGCCGACGCACCTCCCGCGCCGAGGTGCCCGTGTCGGCGCGCAGCCCTGGCATGGCCGCGGCGGCGGAGGCTGCCGCCAGTGCACACGCCGCCGCCGCGATACGAGACGATAGTCCGGTCATTCCCCTGCCTCCCCCCTGGCCATCGACTGCTCTGTTGTCGGCAGCCCCCCGCGGACTCGCCCAGTGATTCCGGCGGGGCATTCACCGCGCGAAGCCGGGTCGACCGTGGGCTTCCCCAGATCGCCTCGGCGCAGGAATCCGGTCGCGGTCACGTCCGGCGGCGGAGGCAAGATGGGCAGCGGCGGCGCGATGAGCCCGCGGCTCGGCCTTGGCCCGCCGCCGCAGGTTCCCTACGATCCCGCCCCCGCGAGTCCACCTTCCGCATGCTGCACCTCCACGATCCGTCGGCTGCCGCCGACGCACCAGATGCCGCCGCGCCCGCACCACGGGGCCTGCTCGCGCGGGCTCTCGTGGGCTGGACCCGCCTTTGTCTGCGCCTGCCGCTGGTCGTGATCGCTGCGGCGGTGCTCTCGGCCGGCGCGGCGGGGCTCGTGACCGCGCGGCACCTCGGCTACAAGGTGAGTCGCGTCGATCTGCTCGACCCCGACAGCGACTACAACAAGCTCTGGATCGACTACATCCGGGAGTTCGGCGAAGACGACGACGCCGTCGTGGTGGTGGAGGGTCAGGCCCGCGAGGAGGTGATCGCCGTCCTCGACGAGCTGTCGGCCGCCGTGGCCCGCAACGCCGACCAGTTTCGATCCGTGCTGCACGAGGTCGATCTCTCGCGAATTCGCGCCAAGGGCCTGCACTACCTGTCGGCGGCCGATCTCGCGGAGATCGACCGGTTCATCGAGCGGACGCGGCCGATCTTGGTCGGCGGCTGGGGACAGCTGCGGGTCGGCACGATGGTGGGCGGCATGGCCGCCCAGATGGTGTCGCCCGGGCCGCAGCCGGAGGGCCGGAGGGCCGGCGAAGAGCCGCTCGCCGCGCTCGAGCGCTACGTCGAGGCGCTCCTGGCGGGCGTCGAATCACCCGCCGGTCGCGGCGACTACGTCTCCCCCTGGCCCGGCATGCCCGAGTCGCTCGGCACGCTCCGCGACCTGTCCAGCCAGCACCTGCTGGCCAAGGAGGGCCGGCTCGGCTTCGTGCTCCTGCGGCTGGTGAAGGAGGAGGGTGGATTCGCGGGGGCGTCGGCCGCGACCGACGAACTGCGACGGCTCATCGCCACCGCGGGCGAGCGGCATCCCGGCGTCTCGATCGGCCTCACCGGCCTGCCGGTGATGGAGGACGACGAGATGCGGACCAGCCAGCAGTCGATGCTCTGGGCCAGCATCCTCTCGATGGTGGCGGTGACGATCGTGATCATCGCCGGATTCGGGGGCTTTCGCCATGCCCTCATGGCCAACGGCGTGCTCGTGATCGGCATGGCCTGGGCCTTCGGCTGGGCGACGGCGAGCGTGGGCCACCTCAACATCCTGAGCGTCACGTTCACCGTCACGATGATCGGCGTGGGAATCGACTACGGCACCTACTACGTGGGCCGCTATCTCGAGTCGCGCCGCCGCGGTCGCGACTGCGAGGCGGCCCTGCTCGAGACGAGCGGGGCGGTCGGACCCGGCATCCTGACCGGCGCGATCACGACGTCGGTCGCCTTCTTCTGCGCCGCGCTCACGAGCTTCGTGGGCGTGGCCGAGCTGGGCATGATCGCCGGCGGCGGCATCCTGCTGTGCTGCGCCGCCGAACTGCTCGTGCTGCCCGCAGTGATCGCCCTGATCGACCGCGGCCGCCTCGGCGGGCGGATTCCCGAGCCCGTGCCCGTGCATACCTGGCTCGCGCCAGTCGCCCGCCACCCCCGGTTCGTGGCCCTCGCCGGCATGGCCTGCACGATGGCGCTCGCGGGCGGCCTGCCGGAGTTGGCCTATGACCACAACCTCCTCAATCTCCAGGCCGAGGGCCTGGAGAGCGTGGCCGTCGAGAAGAAGCTCCTCGAGGAGTGCGACCAGAGCGTGTGGTATGCCCTCTCGATCGCCGACTCGCGGGAGGAGCTCATCGCCCGCAAGGCACAGCTCCTCGCCCTGCCGACCGTGGAGCGGGTGGACGAGATCGCGTCGCTCCTGCCGGCCGACGAGGAGGTGAAGCGGCCGCTGATCGAGCGGATCCGCGGCCATCTTGCGGGGCTGCCCGAGCGGCCGCCGGAGATCCCCGTGGATCGGCTCGACGCGCTCGGCGAGACGCTCGCCTGGGCGCATGGCGAGGCGGCCAAGCGGCCCGGGGGACTGCGGACGGCGTGGCACCTCGAGCGGACCCGCGAGGCGCTCCGGAGACTGCCGCCGGAGGAATGCTACCGTGCGGTCGCGGCGTTCCAGCAGCGGTCGGCCGGCGATCTTCTCTCTCGGCTCCACGCGCTCGGCGGGGTGGCCGATCCCGAACCGCCGGCGCTCGCCGACCTGCCGCCGAGCCTCGTGGAGCGGTTCGTGGGTTCCAGCGGCCGTCATCTGCTGAAGATCTACGGCCGGGGCGACATCTGGAACTTCGAGTCGCTCAAGCGCTTCGTGAAGGACGTTCGTGGCGTCGACCCGCAGGCCACCGGCAACCCGCTGCAGGCCTACGAGGCGTCGCTGGAGATGAAGCGGAGCTACGAGCAGGCGGCGATCTCCGCGCTCGTCGTGATCCTCGCCGTGCTCTGGCTCGACTTCCGGAGCATCCGCCACGCGCTGCTCGCCGCGCTGCCCCTGGCACTGGGCATGGCACAGACGCTTGGCCTCATGGGCCTGCTCGGCATCGACCTCAATCCGGCCAACCTGATCGGCATCCCGCTCATCCTTGGGATCGCCGTGGACTACGGCGTGCACGTGGTCCACGACGCGCTCGAGCGGCCGGGCCGCTACCGCATCAGCGCCTCGACGGCCAATTCGGTGCTCGTCGACGCACTGACGACGATCCTCGGATTCGGAGCCCTCATGGTGGCCAGCCATCGGGGTCTCGAGAGCCTCGGCCGCGTGCTCACGCTCGGCGTGACCACCTGCACGGTGACGTCGCTCGTGCTCCTGCCCGCGCTCCTCACGATCCTGCGACCGGGCGGGGCCGACGGCGGCGACGCCGGAACGGATGTCGCCGACACCGCCGCCACGCCGCCGGTCGCCGGGGCCGACGAGGCGACGCGCCGGCGGGCCGCTTGATCGCGGGCACAAGCCGGGCTTGTGGGCCACCGGGCGGGCGCGGTACCTCTCCCCCCCCGAAAAGTCCTTCCGGGCGGAGAGTGCCATGCAGCGGCTCGTCGACCTCGTCTGCCGTGCCTCGTGGTGCCTGTGCGTCGCGGCGGTCTGGCCCGGCGCCGTGGCCGCCCAGACGGTCGCGCCGGTGGAGTTCGTGCTCGAGGACCAGTTTCGCAACCGTCACGAGACCGCGCGGCTGCGGGGCGACGTCGTCGTGCTCGTCTATGCCGAGCGTTACGGCGCCGAGGCCGCGGTCGACCTCGGCCGGCGGCTGCATCTGCGGTTTCATCCCACGGCGGCAACCGCGCCGCCGGAGGAGTGGTCGCGGCAGCCGGTGATCGCGCCCGTGGGCTGGCCGGCCGGTGCCCGGGTGCCCGACGTCCACGTGGTGCCGGTGGCCTGCGTGCCCGAGGTGCCCAAGCCGCTGCAGGCCGTGGCGCGGTCGCGGCTCCGCAGGGAATCCCCCGACCTCTCGGTGTGGCTCGACTTCGAGGATGACCTGAAGCGGGCCTTCGGCATGGTCGACGGCGCCCCGAACACGGCCGTCGTCGATACCGCGGGCATTCCGCGCGGCGTCGTCCCCGGCGTGCCTGACGAGCGGCGGTTCGAGGAACTCGTGGCCTTCATCGACGGCCTGCGGATCGCGTCCCGGCCCGATCCGCGGATGGCGGTCCTGCCACCCGCGGCGGCAGCACCCGTGCCGCTGCCGGCCCCGGCTCCGGCCGCGATCGTGCCGACCGGCGGCATCCGCTGACGCTCACGACACCCGGTCGCGATCCTTGAGGCGGCGGCTCGCGCGTTCGAGGGTGTCGCGCTCGCGGGGCGTGAGGCTCGCCGAGCCCGAACGGCTGATCTTTTCCAGGATCCGGTCGACCTGTTGTTGGAGCGTCGCGTCGTCCTCGTCCGCCGCGTCGTCGGGGCGAAACACCCGGAATCGACGTCCGGAACGGCGCCACGCGGCGAGACGGTCGGTGACGTCGCCGAGACCGGCCAGGCTCCACCCCCGCCAGGCGTACAGCACGCCGAAGGCGGCGCCGGCCAGGTGGGCGACGTGGGCCACGTTCGAGTCGCGGACGGTCGTGCCCTGCACGTCCCACGCCACGTAGAGCACGCCGAGCGCCCACGCGGGAACCGGCAGGATGCCCCACAGGAGCACGGTCTGCTGCGGGAAGTTCCAGATGAACACCGCGAGCACGGCGGTGACCGCCCCGCTGGCCCCGATGAGCTGGGCCGTGCCGGCGGCCGGCGTGAGCGTCACGCTCGCCACCCAGGCCAGGCCCGCGACCACGAGCGCCGCGAAGTAAAACCGCAGGAACTCGGCCTTGCCGAGGATGTCCTCCACCGCGCGACCGAAGAACCAGAGCGTGAGCATGTTGCCGAGGATGTGCCACGGCAGTTGCTGCCGCGGGGCGAGCGGCTGGTGCGCGAAGCCGTACGTGATCAGCTCGAAGATCCGCCACGGCTGCCGGGGCAGGTCGCCATGCAGGGCGAGCAGGTCGTTGAGTGACGCGGGCTCGCGCGGCCCGATCATGTTGGCCACGAACACCGCGATGTTCGCGACGAGGATGGCCACCACGGCCGTCCATCCGGCGTCGAATCCGGAACGGTATGAGCCCTCGTAACGGCGGTCGTGGAATCCCATGTCCGTGGGCAGATCCGTGGGGCCGGGGTGGAGGGCGGAGGACGCCGACGGCGGGACACCCCGAGACATCGTAGGGGTTTCGATGCGGTCCGGCAAAAGTCGTGGCCCGGCCGCACGCGCCGCCGGCCCGCGCGGCGGTGTGCTACAGTCCGGCCCAGCGGGTGGGCGTCGTCGCGCCTGCCGCGCGTCCGGGAGACATGTGATGGCGACCAACGGGCCGCTGGGCCGCAAGCTGCGGATGGGAATCGTCGGAGGCGGCCAGGGATCCTTCATCGGCCGCGTGCACGTCACGGCGGCCGTCCTCGACAACCGCGCCGCCCTTGTGGCCGGTGCGCTGTCGAGCGATCCGGCCCGGGCGAAGGCGAGCGCAGCCGACTACGACATCGATCCCGGCCGCGCCTACGGCTCGTTCCAGGAGATGTTCGACACGGAGCGGAAACTGCCCGCCGACCGACGGATCGACTTCGTGTCGATCGCCACGCCCAATCACATGCACTTCCCCGTGGCGAAGGCCGCCCTCGAGGCGGGCTTCCACGTGGTCTGCGACAAGCCCCTCACGCTCACGCTCAGGGAGGCGGGTGAATTGGCGGCGCTCGCGGCCCGGTCACCGGTCGTGTTCGCGGTGACCCACAACTACACCGGCTATCCGCTCGTGCGGCAGGCGCGGCAGATGATCCTCGCCGGTGAGCTCGGCGAGATCCAGGCGATCCGTGCGGAATACATCCAGGGCTGGCTGCGGACCAGGCTCGAGAGCGAGGGGCAGAAGCAGGCGGCCTGGCGGACCGATCCCGCGAAGAGCGGCGCGGCCGGCTGCTTCGGCGACATCGGCACCCATGCCTACAACCTCGGCCGTTACATGACGGGCCTCCTTCCCGACGCGATCAGCGCGAACCTCCGCACCTTCGAGCCCGGCCGGTCGCTCGACGACTACGGTCACGCCGTGATCCGCTACGAGAATGGGGCGCTGGGCACCGTGACGGCCTCCCAGATCAGCCACGGTCGCGAGAACGACCTGCGGATCCAGGTCGACGGCACGCTCGGCAGTCTCGAGTGGCACCAGGAGTCGCCCAACCAGATGGTCGTCCGCCACAACGGCAAGCCGCACATGATCTACACCCGGGATCCCAACGCCCCGTTCATGAACGACGCGGGCAAGGCCGCCTGCCGGCTGCCGAGCGGCCACCCCGAGGCCTTCTTCGAGGCCTTCGCCAACGTCTACCGCGCCGCCTTCGACGACATGGCCACGGTCGCGACCGGCGGCTCGGTGGACAAGCGCGACACGGTCTACCCCAACATCCACGACGGCGTGGAGGGGATGTATTTCATCGAGCAGGCGGTGGCGTCGAGCGCGAACGACGGCGCCTGGCTGCCGCTCCGCCACGCCCTGGCCCGTCGCTGACATGCCCCCGACCGAACCCCGCTACCTCGTCTTCGACATCGAGAGTGTCGCCGACGGCGACCTCGTGTCGCGGCTCCGCTACCCGGGCGAGAATCTGCCGCCACAGAAGGCGATCGCCCGCTACCGCGGGGAACTCCAGGCCGAGACCGGGAAGGACTTCATCCCCTACACCTTCCAACTGCCGATCTCGCTCGTGATCGCGAAGATCGACAAGAGCCTGAGGCTCCTCGACCTCGTGGCCCTCGACGAGGAGGAGTCGCGGCCGCACGAGATCGTGCGGCGGTTCTGGGAGGGCTGGCGGCGCTACCAGCGGCCGCGACTCGTGTCGTTCAACGGCCGGGGCTTCGACATGCCGCTCCTGGAACTCTGCGCCTTCCGCTACGGGATCCAGATCCCCGACTGGTTCGCCGAGGATTCCCGCAACTTCGACCAGCCCCGCTACCGCTACAACACCGCCGCCCACTTCGACCTGCACGAGTGGCTCACCAACTCCGGCGCCTCGCGATTCACCGGCGGCCTGTCGTTGGCGGCCAACCTCATCGGCAAGCCGGGCAAGACGGAGGTGGCCGGCCACATGGTGCAGGACCTGTGGGACGCCGGCCGGAAGGCCGAGATCCACGACTACTGCCGGGCCGACGTGCTCGACACCTACTTCGTGTTCCTGCGGAGCCGGGTCGTCGCCGGTGACATCGATCTGGCTCGCGAGGCAGTCCTCATCGACGAAGCGCGGGCGTGGATCGAGTCCCGCGCGCAGGACTCTCCCGGTCTGGGCCGCTACCTGGCCGCCTGGGGCGAGTGGCAGAGCCCGTGGTGACCCGCCCGCGGCGGAATCACTCCGCGATGGCTTCCTTGACGAGCTGGATGAAGTGGGTCGCGCCCAGTTCGCCGGCCTTCTTCTCGGCGGCCTTCTTGTCGGCGTATTCGAACATCGCCAGCCGCTTCATCGCCGGGTTGAAGACGCCCCAGTAGGCCTTCATGCGGGCCTCCTTGACGGTCTTCTTCCGGGACGGCTTCTTGGCCGCGACCTTCTTCTCCTTGACGGCCTTCTCCTTCTTCTCCTTGGCGGGCTTCTCCGCCTTCTTCGCCGTCTTGCCACGGGCCTCCGCGGCCTCGACCTGGGCCCGCAGTTCCTTCCGGTTCACCACTTTTCGTGCCATCGGTTCGCCGCCGTCCTTCCTCGTGGGTGTTCGGTGTCAGTGGCCGCCGGCCATCCGCCCGCGGCGGCGGCAGTATACCGCCCGGCTGCGCCGCGCCGCGGCGCACCTATACTTCTCGCGATGTCCGCCATCGACGCCCCGCCCGACCTTGCCTCCCCGTTCCCCGCCTATCGGGGCCTCGACGACGCCGCGCTCGCCGAACGGATCGAGGCGGTCCGCCGGCGGATGGGCCGCCGGCTCGTGATCCTCGGTCATCACTACCAGCAGGATGGCGTGATCGCCCACGCCGATTTCCAGGGGGACAGCTACCAACTCTCGAAGAGCGCGGCCGAGCGGGCGGAGTGCGAGGCGATCGCCTTCTGCGGCGTCCACTTCATGGCCGAGACGGCCGACATCCTGGCCAACCGGCCCGAGAAGGTCGCGGCCCGGGGCGGTCGGCGGGTGACCGTCGTGCTGCCCGACATGGCCGCCGGCTGCTCGATGGCCGACATGGCCGCCATCGACCAGGTGGAGGATGCCTGGGAGGATCTCGGCTCCGTGATCGATACCGCCGACGTCACGCCCGTCACCTACATCAACTCGGCGGCGAGCCTCAAGGCCTTCTGCGGCCGTCACGGCGGCATCGTGTGCACGTCGAGCAACGCCCGGGCCGTGCTCGACTGGGCGTTCGCGAAGACGAAGCGGGTGCTCTTCTTCCCGGATCAGCACCTCGGCCGCAACACCGCGCGGACCATGGGCATTCCGCTCGACGAGATGTGCGTCTGGAACCCGCACCAGCCGCGGCTCGGGGGCAACGCTCCGGCGGCGGTGCAGCGGAGCCGCGTGATCCTCTGGCAGGGGCACTGCAGCGTCCATGCGATGTTCAAGCCGGAGCACGTCGATGCAGTGCGGGCGAACCTCCCGGGCGTGAAGGTGCTGGTGCACCCGGAGTGCTCGATGGAGGTGGTGGACAAGGCCGACCTCGCCGGCTCGACGAGTTACATCATCAAGCAGGTGCAGGCCGCCCCGCCGGGGACGACGTGGGCCATCGGTACGGAACTGCATCTCGTGAAGCGACTGGAGCAGCAGCATCCGGAGCAGACGATCCGGTTTCTGTCACCGGTGGTCTGCATGTGCGCCACGATGTACCGCATCGACCTGGCCCATCTCTGCTGGGCGCTCGAGCACCTGGAAACGGGCAAGCCAGTGAACGTGATCCGCGTGGACGACGAGACGGCGCGGTGGGCGGTGACCGCACTCGAGCGCATGCTCGCGGTGAAGTGACGCGGCTCCTCCGTGATCCTCAGGGTTGCGAGATATCTCGTTCGCACCCGGCCAGTGTGCCCAACCGGCTCGAGGGGATGGGCAGACCCGATCCTTCCTCACTTCCATGGGGCGAGGCGTGGGGGATGCCCGTGCCGTCGAGCCGGCGTTGCTGGCCGAGCGCAGCACGGATTGCGAAGCGAGGCCAGCATCGAGTGAGCGAC
>CAIXGY010000015.1 GCA_903919035.1 uncultured Planctomycetaceae bacterium
GAGCCGGCGTTGCTGGCCGAGCGCAGCAAGGATTGCGGAGCGAGGGCAGCATCGAGTGAGCGACGGGCACGACGCCCGTCGCGAACGTCCGGGCGAGACGGCACGGGTATCCCACACGCCGGGACAGGCGCAGTGACGCCCGTGCCGTCGATGTGGCGTTGCTGGCCGAGCGCAGCACGGATTGCGAGGCGAGGGCAGCATCGAGTGAGCGACAGGCACGACGCCCGTCGCGAACGTCCGGGCGAGACGGCACGGGCATCCTCGATGCCGGTTCGGCCCCTTGGCACATGATGCTCACCTGTGATTCGAAGCATCCGTGCGGCAGCCAGCGGGATTCCTGGGGAGTGGGCCCCTGGCGCGTGTGCGGCGGCAGCATATTGGCATAGAATTGAAGTCGCGATGCCACGCTTCCGCCACAAGCCGCTGCCGGGTCGCGCCGCGATCGCCGTTGCGGTCGCGGTCGCAAGCATTTTGCGGTCGGTCTTCGCCCACGCCGGGCCTGCCGACTATCCCTACGTGTCGTGGCAGGACGAGTTCGACGGCACCGCGGTCGAGACGGCCCGCTGGACGTACGACATCGGCACCGGGTCGCAGTTCGGCCTCACGGGCTGGGGCAACAACGAACTGCAGTACTACACCAGCCGCACCCAGAACGCGACTGTCAGTGGAGGCATGCTGCAGATCACGGCGCGGAGCGAATCATTCGGCGGTCAGCCCTACACGTCGGCGCGATTGAAGACCCTGGGCCGGTTCAGCCAGGCGGGAGGACGGTTCGAGATCCGGGCCGCCCTGCCCACCGGGCAGGGTCTGTGGCCGGCGATCTGGATGCTGCCCGCGACCGACGCCTACGGCGGGTGGGCGGCGTCGGGCGAGATCGACATCATGGAGGCTCGCGGACAGCAACCCGATCGCGTCAACGGCACCATCCACTACGGCGGCTCATGGCCGAACAACGAACTGAGCGAGGCCACCCGGATCCTTCCGGCCGGACAGTCGATCGCCCAATTCCACACCTACGCCATCGAATGGGACACGACTGGGTCGCCGGCGATCCGGTGGTTCGTCGACGGCGTGCAATATGCCACCCGCTACTCGTGGTGGAGTTCCGGCGGGTCGTATCCCGCGCCGTTCGACAAGCCCTTTTTCATGCTGCTCAATCTGGCCGTGGGCGGCAACTACGTGGGCAATCCCGACGGGAGCACCCCGTTTCCCGCCACGATGCAGGTCGACTACGTCCGCGCCTACACGGCCGCTCCGCCCGCGATCACGCTGGCTGCGGCGAGCGGCACGCTCACCCAGGCCGCCGTGGGCAATCCATCGATCGCCGCGGCCGCATCCGTCACCAAGACGGGGGCGGGCACGCTGCGCTTGACGGCGAGCAACGCCTACACCGGCCCGACCGTCGTGCAGGCCGGACGGCTGGAACTCCCGGTCGGAGCGTCGATCGCAGCCTCACGGACGATCCGGGTCGATGCCGGCGCGACCTTCGACGTGGCCGCGATCGCGGGGGGCTACGCCGTGCCGTCCGGACAGACCATCGCCGGATCGGGAACCGTCCGTGGTGCGGTGGTGTTCGGCCGTGGCTCGACGATCGCTCCGGGCTCCTTCGACACGACCCCTGCGGGCGCCGCGGCGTTGACCGAGGGCGGCATCCGCATGGAGGGCACCGTGGGCCCAGCGGCGGACGGTCTGGCGATCATGACGGTTCCCGAGCCCACGACCCAGGGCCTCGGAATCGCCGCCGCCGTCTGGCTCGCCATCGGCTGGTGTCAGCGCCGCTCGAGCAGCTCACGGAATCGGGCGGCCGCGGTGCGGCCGATTGGCAGCGGTTCCGCAACACCGTGAAAGAAGAGCAGTGTCTGGTTCCGCGACTGCCACTGCGTGGCTCGGACCGCCGAGAGCCTGACGATCAGCGAGCGGCCGAGTCGGTGGAAACCTCCGCCGCCCAGCGCATCCTCCCACTCCTGCATCGTGCGTCGAACGACGCCGGGCCGGCGGCCGGTGGCCTGAACGCGGGTGTAGTTTTGCACGGCCTCGATCCAGACGATGTCGGACAGCGAGACGATCTCCGTCGTCAGGCCCGTGTCATGGGCGATGCGGACCGTGCCCGCCGTCTCCGGAGTGTCCGCGGCGGCTGGCGGTGACTCCTCGACGGCGGATCGTGACACCGAGCCCAGCCGGCCGAGCGTGATCCCGAGCCGGATCGCATCGAACGGCTTGAGCACGTAGTCCACCGCGCCGTGGCGGAAGGCGTCGACGGCATGCCCCTCGTTCGCCGTGACGAACACCAATTTCGTGCCCGGGGGAAGGCTCGCCACGAGATCCACACCGAGGCGGCCCGGCATGTTGATGTCGAGGAACACGACGTCGGGCACCCGGCCCTCCAGAAAACGCTCGGCTTCGTCCACCGTGCCTGCCGTGCCGATCACGTCCACGGCGCCGGATTCCTCCAGCAACCGGGCGAGCCGCTCGACGGCCCGCGGCTCGTCGTCGACGAGGAGCGCCGTGATCATGCGTCTTCCCTCCACGCCGGGGCGGAGAGCGGCACCCGCACCCGCACCCAGCCCTCCCGTTCCTCGTGCGTGACCCGGGCTCCGGGGCCGACCAGCAACCGCAACCGCCGCTCGACCGAGTGGAGTCCCGTGCCGGTCGACCGCCCGCCACCTGGCTGCACCCAGCGGCCCGTGTTGGCGACCTCGACGACCAGCCGGTCTCCGTCGCGCCGGGCCGACACCTCCACCCGCAGCGGCACGCTCCCCGTCTCGGCTCCGTATTTCAAGGCATTCTCCACGAGCGGCTGCACGAGCACCGGCGGCACGGGCACCTCCCGCACGTCGAGCTCGCAGTCGATCCGCGTCTGCAGGGCGTCGCCGAAGCGCATCGTCTGCACGGTGAGGTAGTGTTCGAGCGCGTCGAGTTCGCGGGACAGCGGCTCGAGCGTGGCGGCCGGTCGGAGGAGAAACCGCAGATACGCGGCGAGCGACTGGGTGACCGTCTCGATGTCGTCGGGCGCATCGCGGCAGGCGAGCACTGTGTTGAGCGCATTGAAGAGGAAGTGGGGACTGATTTGCGCCTGGAGCCGGTGGAGTTCGTTTCGCAGCGCGAGCGATTCCGCCTCGACCGCGCGAAACTCCGCGCTCGACCGCTCGCGGATGAGGTGCCAGCCGAAGTAGAGCGCGCACCAATTGGCGAGGAGCGTGACGTTGACCGCGAGGTCGGCCACCAGCCGTCCCCGCGACGGGCGGGACACGCAACCGGGCACGAATGCTTCCAGCATCGAGAACAGGAGCGTGATCACGACCGCCGCCGTGAGCAGGCCGCCGGCCACGAGCCCCGCCCGACTGACACCCAGCCGCTGGAGCAGTCCGGGCCGCTTCGCCAGCCATCGCATGCCGGCGGTGGCGAGGGCCATGCTGGCCACGCGGGCCGCGAGCATGGCGGGCGGCCCGGGGTTCGCCGACCCGTACACGGCGATCACGAGTTGCGTTGCGGCGAAGGCCGTGCCCCAGAAGCACACGTGCGCGGACCAGAAGGCGGACTCCCTGGCGAACCGCGGCCATGCGACGTCTGGAGCGACGGGCAGAAACTCGGGTGTTTCAGCGGGCGCCGATGCTGGCAGGGCGCTGGAGACGGACATCGGGAGTTGAAAACTCGAGCGACTGAGGACGCGGCCCGCGGGCGTGAGTCCGACGGCATCTGTGGAGGCTTCCGCCCCAGCGCGGGGCACCGAAAGGCCCGGCCACGCCCGCGTGCCTCTCGCGACCCTCAGTGTACGGTGTCCGGCCCGCGACCGCCCACCGCCGCGCCGCAGCCGGCGGGTACACTCCGGCTGTCCGGATCGAGCCGTCTCGGCACTCGTCGTCTGCCATGGCCCCGGAGGCGAGGAATCATGCGTCACGGAATGCTGGCGATCGCGATCGTGGCGGGGGCTGCGGCGGCCGGCCGCGCACGAGAGCCCACCCCGACGCCGGCGGAGGACGCGCCGATCGCCTTCGTCGGCGCCCACGTGATTCCGATCGTCGGCCGGCCGATCCCCAACGGCGTCGTCGTCGTCGCCGCCGGGAAGATCGTGGGCGTGGGTCCGGCCGCCTCGACGCCGGTGCCGTCTCACGCGCAGCCGATCGACTGCCACGGCAAGGTGATCATGCCGGGCCTCGTCGACACCCACAGCCACGTCGGCGGCGGATGGGGTGGCGACGCTAGCGGTCCGATTCAGCCCGACGTGCGGATTCTCGATTCGATCAACGTCCGCGACGCAGGATTCCGCAAGTGCCGGGCCGGGGGCCTCACCACGCTGAACATCATGCCCGGCTCGGGTCATCTCGTCAGCGGCCAGACCGTGTATTGCAAACTGCGGCAGGCCCAGACCATCGACGACATGCTCCTCCGCGACGCCACGGGCCGAGTCCTCGGCGGCCTGAAGATGGCCAACGGCACGAACTCCCAGAAGGAGCCGCCGTTCCCCGGCACGCGATCCAAGTCCGCGGCCCTCGTGCGGCAGAAGTTCATCGCGGCCCGCGAGTACCGCCGCCGGGTCGAGTCCGCGGGTGACGATCCCGCCAAGCGCCCTGACCGCAATCTCGAGTTCGAGGCGCTGCTCGACGTGCTCGACCGCCGCATCGTCGTCCACCACCATGCCCATCGTGCCGACGATCTGCTGACGGTCCTGCGACTGCGCGACGAGTTCGGATTCAAGGTGGTGTTGCATCACGCCAGCGAGGCCTGGAAGGTCGCCGACGTGCTCGCGAAGGCCGACGTGCCCTGCTCTGTCATCATCGTCGACGCCCCCGGCGGAAAGATCGAGGCCATGGACATGTCGCTCTCCACCGGCGCGGTACTCGAGCGGGCGGGTGTGCCATGCGCGTTCCATTCCGACGACCCCGTGACCGACTCGCGGCTCTTCCTGCGGTGCGCTGCCCTTGGCGTGCGCGGGGGCATGTCGCGCGACAAGGCCCTCGAGGCGCTCACGCTCGCGGGCGCGAAGATGCTCGAACTCGAAGGCCGCATCGGGTCGCTGGAGCCGGGCAAGGAAGCCGATCTCGTGATTCTTTCCGGGGATCCGCTCGCCCTGCGGACGAAAGTGCTGCAGACCTGGGTCGAGGGCCGCAAGGTCTTCGACAGAGACGATCCCGAGGATCGCCTGTTCGCCGTCGGCGGCTATGGCGCCAGCCGTGATCAGACGGCGCACGCATGCTGCACCGACGGCCGGCTCGCGGAGACGAAGTGATGGGGCGACGCCTGCGGGGCTTGATGATCGCGGTCGTGATCCTGCTCGGGCTCGCCCGCCCGGCCGACGCGTCGCCACTCGTGATCCACGGCGACGTCGTTCACACGATGGCCGGGCCGCCGCTCGCCGACGGCGTGGTCGTCATCGAGAACGGGAAGGTCGTGCGGGTGGGTCCGGCGGCGGAGATCGACGCGCCGGCCGACGCCCGGATGCTGCGCGGCGCGGTCGTCACCCCGGGACTCATCGACGCCCACACGGTGGTCGGACTCACCGGCTGGCTCAACCAGCCCCAGGATCAGGATCAACTCGACCCGCTCGACCCGCTGCAGCCCGAACTCCGGGCCATCGACTCCTACAACCCCCGCGAGCGGCTCGTCGAGTGGATCCGTGGCTTCGGCGTCACGACGATCCACACGGGCCACGCCCCCGGTGCACTCGTGTCCGGGCAGACGATGGTCGTGAAGACCGTGGGCGACACGGTGGAGGCCGCCGCGCTCAAGCCCGTGGCCATGGTGGCCGTGACGCTCGGCGACGATGCCCGGCCTGTCGACGACACGAAGTCGCCGGGCACCCGGAGCAAGGCGGTGGCGATGCTGCGGGCCGAACTCATGAAGGCCCGCGACTACGTCCGCCGCCGGCAACTGGCCGATGCCGAGAAGCGGGCCGACCGCGACCTCCGCCGCGAGGTCTTCGTGGACGTGCTCGACGGAAAGTTGCCCCTGCTCGTCACGGTCAACCGCGTCACCGACATCGACGCCGCCCTGCGGGTGGCCGCGGAGTTCGGCGTGAGAATCGTGCTCGACTCGGCCGCCGAGGCGTATCTCGCCCTCGACCGCATCAAGGCGGCCGGGGTGCCCGTGATCGTGCATCCCACCATGCGACGCGCCGGCGAGGGCGAGACCGAGAACCTCGGCTTCGAGACGGCGGCGAAACTCCGGACCGCCGGCATCCCGGTGGCGTTGCAGAGCGGCTACGAGACCTACGTGCCGAAGACCCGGGTGGCGCTGTTCGAAGCGGCGATCGCCGCGGCCAACGGCCTCTCGACGGAGGAGGCGCTGGCCACGATCACGATCGACGCGGCGAAGATCCTCGGTGTGGACGACCGCGTCGGCACGCTCGCCCCCGGCAAGGATGGCGACGTGGCCGTGTTCGACGGCGATCCTTTCGAATACACGACCCATTGCTCGGCCGTGGTCATCGACGGGAACGTCGTCAGTCAGTCCCCGCGGTAGCCGCCCGACCCGCCGAGGTCAGAAACACTCGTTCCTGACCTCTGTCGCGATCAGCTCCTTGAGCCGCTGGATCGCCTGCTGCTCCAACGCCTTGGCGTCGCACCAGAACTGTCGCAGGTCGGTCCGCCATTCAGCGTTGGCGATGTATTGATCGTAGCGCCACAGCGCGTCGAGTCGGCGGCTCAATTCGTGAACGAGGTCGTGGTCGTGATCGGAGCAACCGCAGGTTTCGCCCATGTGGGCCAGTTCGCGTTCAGCGGCGAGGGTCATGGTGGTCATCTCCACGGGATTGCCGGCCCGAAGGCCGGCGGCGGGTCGTTACCGCATCCCTGCGCGGGCAGGGCGGCCGCAGACGTGCTCACCGCGGCCCAACGATCGGAGGGTGAGGCGTCACCGGCAAGACGGGGGGCGAAAACGCGGATCCGCTCCCGGGCGGACACCTGTGCGACTCCAACCGGCCGCACCCCCTTGGGACTGGGGCCGA
This sequence comes from uncultured Planctomycetaceae bacterium, assembly GCA_903919035.1. Classification (GTDB taxonomy): domain Bacteria; phylum Planctomycetota; class Planctomycetia; order Pirellulales; family UBA1268; genus QWPN01. The sequence goes on from CAIXGY010000015.1 coordinate 6,944, forward strand.
CCGGGCATAGGATGCGCATGGGGCGACGCACTGCGGATCTGCCATGCGCGACGACGACCAGAAGCCGCCGAACGGCACCGGGTTTTTCGATTCCTTCGATGCCGTGGCCCACCTGGTGCGGAACCCGGGTGCCGCGAACCACGCCGGAACCGCCGTTCCGGGTGATCGGCCCGCCATCGACGCCCCCCCGGCAGTGCCGACCGCGGCCCGCGCCAGCATCTTTCGCCCGTCGTTGCGGCTGCCGATGGCCCGCCTGCATGTCGTCGACGACGGCTGTGAGGATGGCGAGGTCGTGCGCGTGCGGGGCGACCGGCTCGTCGTGGGCCGGATCGAGGGCGACGTCGTCGTTCCCCACGACGTCCTGATGTCGCCCCGTCATGCCGCACTCGAGCGGCTTCCGGACGGTGGATGGCGGCTCACCGACCTGGGCAGCGCCTCGGGCACGTTCGTCCGGGTGGACAAGGCGCGACTGCGACACGAGCGGGTGATCCAGATCGGCGCGACGCGGTTGCGGTTCCACGAAATGGACCTGACCGAGGCCTGGCTCGTCGAGCTGGTGCCGGGTGGATCCGGACGGCGGCACGAGTGCCACGCCCCGGTCACCACGATCGGCCGCAGCGGCTGCACGATCACGCTCGACGACCTATTCGTCGACGAACTCCACGCGGAGATCCGGCGCACCCGCAAGGGCTGGCGGATCCGCAACGGCGGCGCCAACGGGCTGTGGGTGCGGCTCGACGAGCCGGTCGACCTGCGTGCGCCAGCGCAGTTCCTGTGTGGCGAGCAGCGGTTCGTGTTCGAGCCGCTGGGCTGACCCGGCCGGGCCGTCAGCCTCCCGCGATCCAGTCAGGGAGCCGCCGCACCCGTCCCTGGCGATCGACGCAGACAACCGTGGTCGCGCCCGTCACGAGCAGGGTCGAGCCACGGAATACCTCGTAGGCGTGGCGGATATGGGCGGCCCCCACCTTCTCGACCCGCGTCCGCAACAGCAGGAGATCGTCGTAGTCGGCGGGGGCGAGATAGCGGACGGTGGCTTCCGAGACCACCATGAAGAGTTCCGCCTCCTCGAACTCCCGATACGTGCGCCCCTGCGCCCGCAGCATCTCGGTGCGTCCCATCTCGAAGTAGGTGAGGAAATTCGCGTGATGCACGCGACGCTGCCCGTCGGTCTCCTGATAGCGGACACGGATTTCGATCTCGTGGACGTCAGACATGGGTGCAGCTCGTCGGGGTGGCGGCGGGGCGACACTACGGTTGATTGACCCGGCACTGCCGCGGAATCTATCTTTTCCGCGGAGTTCCGGGCAGCGGCACGTGGCGGCTGAGCGGAACATCTCCGGAGAACCAGCACGTGAGTCTCGGCGAGTCGGGATCGAGCGGGGTGGGATTCGCGACGGCGCGGGGGCGCAACTGGCCGACGCTCAGGCAGTTCACCGTGTTCCTGGAGAACCGGGTCGGCCAACTGCTCGAACTGGTTCGCCGCTTCGATGGCTCGACCGTGCGGATCGTCGCCCTGTCCATCAGCGACTCGGGAGAGTGCGCGTTCGTCCGGTTCCTGTTGAGCCACCCGGAGCCGGGCCGAGAAATCCTGGAACGGGCAGGGCTCGCGCTCATCGAGAGCGATCTCATCGGCGTGGAACTGCCCGACGACCCGCAGCCTCTGCTCCGCATCTGCACGGCCCTGCTGCAGGCGGAAGTGAACATCATCCAGGCCTACCCGATTCTCGTCCGGCCCCGCGGCCGGCCGGCGGTGGCCCTGATGGTGGACAACACGGAGATCGGCCTGGAAACCCTCGGCACGAAGGGTTTCACGATGATCACCGAGGGCGATCTCGACGAGGAGGGCTGAGGCCGTCAGGTTTCGAACATTCCCTCGGGTGTTCCCTGCACCTGCCGGACGACCACCTTCTGGATCTGATCCCAGGCCACGGCCGTGACCGTGACGGACCCGTCGGCCGCCTGGGCGGCGAACACGGCGTGGGACCCGCTCGACCAGTGGGCGTCGAACCATTCGGGCAGGATGACGCTGCCGCCGGCAAGATGCACCTCCACGATGCCGCCATGGGCCCGTTCCAGCCACAACCGCGCCACAAGCCGCGCGGTCGGATGATCGATGTCGTCGAGGTCGCCCCAGCCCACGGCCGCGTCCGCGGCGTCGGATCCGACATCCTGGGCCAGGACGTCACCGAGGTCGGCAGCACCCGACGCGAAGTCCCAGCCTGGCGTCAGCGCCCCGGTCGGGCCATCGGAATCGGCCGACGGATCGACGGCCTGGGCCGTGACTGCAGGCGCGGCCTCGGCCCCGCCAGCCCCTGCCGGACGTTCGTCCTCCGGCGCAGCCGGTTTTGGCTGCGGCGGGACGAAGCCGGGCGGCGTCGGAATCACGACGGGCACGCCGCAGCCGGCCTTCGAACAGATGCCGCGTTTTCCGGCGACATCGAGGGGCACCGTGATCTTGTGCCCCTGGCTGCAGAAGAACACGATCTTGTCGCCGCTGAATTGCGGCGCGGGCAGGGTGGGGGCCGCGGCGGGCAGGGCCTTTGACTTGTCCTCATTCACGACGGCGTTCCCCGGCGGGTCCGTAGGGTTTCGAATCGGGATTGTATCGCAGCGGTGCCGCTTGACGCCGGCCCGGGCGGCTCTGACATTGTGAAGGCTGTCAGGCCGGTGCGATCCCCGCACCTCTTCTCCCCGCGCCGGATCCGCCATGGCCATCCTCGTCGTCTGCCCCGGCTGCACCTCCCGATTCACGGTGAGCGACCAGTTCGCCGGCCGAACGGGACCGTGCCCGAAATGCAAAAAATCGATCACGATCCCGAAGCCCGAGGCTCCGGCGGTCACCATCCACGAGCCGGAGCGGCCGGCGGCTGCCGGCCCCGGTGGCAAACCCCTCACGGTGCCATTCAAGAGCCTCGACCGGCCGGTGTCACCACTGGCATTCGCCCTCGGCGGGGCCGGCGCCGCGGCGATTCTCCTCGGCGCCTGGCTGTTCAAGGCGACCACCGGTGGACTGCCGCCACCCTGGCTGATGCTCACGACCGCGTTTGTGGTCGCCCTGCCGTGCGCCGCCATCGGCTACGCCGCCCTGCGCAACCGGGAACTCGAGGCCTTCACGGGCAGAGGCTTGTGGCTGCGCTGCCTCGCGTGTGCCGCGGTGTATGCCGCCTTGTGGTGGGTGCGGGGCCAACTGCCGGCCGAGGCGACCAGCGAAATGTGGCAATGGCTGTACATCGCCCCGGCGTTCGTGCTGCCGGGCGCCCTCGCCGCCCTGGTGGCGTTCGAACTCGACTGGGGCACCGCCGCGGCGCACTTCTCGTTCTACGTCCTCTTCACGGCGCTGCTGCGGTGGCTTGTCGGCCTCACGCCGCTGTGACGAACGGATCATGCCCCGCCGCTCGCTGCCCGAACTCGCCGCCCTCGACGTCGTCCCCGACGGCGTCCGGATTCCGCCGGGTGTCACGGTTCCGCTGACCGCACGGGTGCGGTCGCTGCTCGACACCGCAGAGGTCCGGAGGCTGGCCCGGGTGAGCCAACTCGGCCTCGTCGGCCTGGTCTACCCGGGTGCGGTGCACACGCGGCTGGAGCATTCGCTCGGCGTGTATCGCCTGGCGCTCGCGTTCCTGGCTCGGCTCGATCTCGATGCACGCTTCGCCGCGACCGTCGGCGAGGCCGATGCCGCCGCGTTCGTGGCCGCCGCCCTTCTCCACGACGTCGGTCACTGGCCCTTTTGCCATCCCGTCGAAGACATGGGCCTGCCGGAGATTCCCCGTCATGAATCGCTCGTCCGCGGGCTGCTCGTCGGAGGTGCGACAGGCACCGTTCTCGAGCGGGAGTGGGGGCTCGACCCCGCCCGCGTCGCCAGGCTCATCGAAGGCACGGCGACCGACCCGGCGGGCCGAATCCTGACCTCGCTGCTGTCTGGCCCGGTCGACGTCGACAAGATGGATTACCTCTCTCGGGACAGTCTCCATGCCGGCGTGCCCTATGGCCGCCACTTCGACCAGGATCGCCTGTTGGCGAGCCTGTGTCTCGACGAGACCGGATCGGCGTTGGCGATCACCGAGAAGGGCCGGACGGCGGCCGAACTGATGGTGTTCGCCCGGTACGTGATGTTCAGCGAGGTGTATTGGCACCACGCCGTGAGGGCCGCGACCGCAATGCTGCAGCGGGCAGTCTGGATCGTGCGTGGCTCCCTCGACGTCCCGCGACTCGTCCGTGCCGACGAGGCCTCCTGGATCGCGCTGGTTCGGGATGCGGCCGTCGGAACCCCGGGCGAGCGGCTCGTGGACGGATTGTTCGGCACGACCCGCCGCCTCTTCAAGCGGGTCGCCACGTGGGACTCCGCCCACCGGCCCGATCTGCACCGCGCGCTGGCGGGCCGGCCCTATGCGTCGATGGTGGCGGTGTCGGATCGGCTCACCGAACTCATCTCTGCGAGGCTGGGCCGCGCTCTCTCCGCCCATGACCTGCTCATCGACGCCCCGCCCGCGGAGAAAGAGATCGAGTTCCGCCTCCAGGTGTGCGACCGACCGGAGGGCCGACGTGGCGGCGGGACGCCATGCTGGCGGCGGCTCGAGGACGTTTCGCCCGTCGTGCGGAGCCTTGCCCACGAGCAATTCGACGAACTCGTCAAGCGGGTGCGAATCTTCGCGGCCCCGGAAATGGTCGAGGCCGTCGCGGGCTGCGACGGCCTCGACGAACTCGTGCTGGCGGCAGCCGTCGATTGACGGCGGTCGCCACGGTCACTCGCAGGGCAGCTTGCCGTCGGCGATCAGGTCACCGAACGTCTTGCCGGCCACGGCGCTCGGCAATTTCGCGACCTCGTCGAGGGCGCCGCGGATCTTGGCGACGTCCTTCTTGTCGGTTTCCTTGTCGAGCCGCTCGGCGAGCGCGTGGCCGTAGGCGTTCCGCTCCTTCTTGCCCTTGCCGGCGACGTGGCACACGTTGCATTTGGCCTCTTCCACGGCCGCAGCGAGGGGCGTGCCGTCCTTGACGTAGACCGCCTTGAACTCATCGGCGAATTGTTTGATCGCGAAGGCCGGAGCCGTGGCCGGACCGGCCAGCCCGGCCACGGCGAGGAGGACAACGCACGCCTGCTTGCTACTGCGGGTCATTCGGAACGCTCCAGGTAGGAAAAGAGAGGCGGGAAAACCGGCGGGAAAATGACTGCCATTCCGTCGCGGATACTACGTAGATCGAGCCCTGATATCAGACCCGCGCCGTTTCCGGTCGTCAAGAATCCGGTTCCGGCTCACGGCACGGCGGCCCGCTCCAGAGCGGATCTGAGCCAGAGCGTGGCGACGATTCCGCCGAGCGCCAGGAGCGGCACCAGCCAGGGCAGGACGGCCGCCCTTCGATCCGGGTCGGCGATGGCAACGACCGCCGCCGCCGGCAGCCCCCCGGGCAGTCGGACGTCCTCCGCCTCGGCGCAGGCCACCAGATCGGCCATCAGCTCGGCCGGAGTCTGGTGCCGGTCCGCTGGATCCTTCGCCATGAGCCGACCGATGATGGCGCTGAACCGCCGGGGCACGTCGGGCCGCAGCGACTCCACGGCCGGCGGCGTCTCCTGCTGGTGCTGGAGCAGTTTCTGCACCATCGTGCCCTCGGAAAACGGCGGCCGGCCGACGAGCATGTAGAAGATGGTGCAACCCAGCGAATAGAGATCGCTCCGCACGTCGGCCGCGCGGGCATCGCGTGCCTGCTCGGGGGCGATGTAGTCGAAGGTACCGAGCGTCACACCGCTCGTGGTCAGGTCGCCGTCTCCGGCCATCGGTGCCAGCCGGGCCAGTCCCATGTCGACGATCCGGGCCCGACCGGCGGGCGTGATGACGATGTTCGAGGGTTTGATGTCGCGATGCACGACGTCACGGCCCGCCGCGTGGTCCAGGGCGTCGGCCACCTGCAGGGTCACGTCGATCGTGCGGGCGACGTCGAACGGCCCGTCTTCCCGCACCATGTCGCGGATATTGCGCCCCTCGATGTACTCGAAGACGATGTAGTGCCACCCGGCGTCGGAGCCGACCGCGTGGACGCGGCCGATGTTCTCGTGATCGAGCCTGGCCGCTGACTGGGCCTCGTTGCGGAAGCGTCGCAGGGTCTCCTCGTCGTCGGCCTGCCGTCCGGCCAGCACCTTGACGGCGACGGTGCGATCGAGCGTGGTGTCGAGGGCCCTGAAGACGGCGCCCATGCCCCCTCCCCCCACGAAGGCGTCGAGCCTGTAGGGGCCGAGCATGGTGCCTTCGAGACGCCGGCCGATGTCGGCGGATGCCGACGGCGTGGCCGCCGCCGCGGAGATCACCGTGTCGTCGTCGCGGACGACCACTCGCGAGCCGACGCGTGAACCGGGCACGGACGTGGACGCATCTTCGGGGGTTGCCATGCTGCGACCGTACCACCGTCCGCCGCGGGGGGTCAATCGCCGGGCCGACGGCGAAGCCGGCCCGGAAAACGCGAAACCCCGCCCCTCGCGATGCGAGGGGCGGGGTGTTCGCAGGTTCGAGGTCTCGAATCAGGTCTCGAGTCAGATCAGGTCGCGAGCACCGCGTCGACGTGGGCGGCGGACTTCTTCCTCCGCTTCATCCAGTTCGCTCCGCAGAGGCCCACGATACCGAAGGCAGCCAGCGTGATCGTCTCGGGCTCGGGCACCGGGGCGATACCGGCGACGCGGAAGCCGTTGGCCGAGCTGATCGCACTGAGGTACCGGTTGTTGTTGATGTTCCAGCCGGCGATGTTGGCCGACGCAATCGAGTAGTTGCCCGACGTTCCGAACCAGGCGTTGCTCGCGTTGGCCGTGTCGGTCATCTCGGTCACGTTGCCCAGCATGTCGTAGAGGCCGTAGGACGACTGGCTGTTGGGAATCGATCCGACCGGCAGGGCCGCATAGCCCGGGACAGTCGTTCCCGTGTTGTAGACCGCGGCGTTCGAGCTGACGCTGGCGGCACCCACGGCCGTCGGGGTCGGCGAGTTCACGCCAGTCTGCCAGGTGTTCCACGACGAGGAGCCGGGGTTGTAGAAGGCCGCCTTCACCCACTCGTCGGCACTCGGCAGCATGTACTTCGTGGCGACACCAGGGGTGGTGAAGCCGGCTGCACGCGGAACCGTCGTCGACGTGGTGGCACCCGTGCTGCCGGAGGCGAGGGCATAGGCACCTGTGTTCAACACGGTGTTGAGAGTCGCGGTGTTGGTGGTCACGATCTGCCCGGCATTCAGCCAGTTCACGAACCGTGCGGCGTTGGCCCACGAGACGTTCGTGATGGGCAACTGCGAATTACCCGCCACGGCGTACGTATACGACCCTCCGACGACGGTTCTCGTGATGCCGAAGTTCGTGCTGCCGCTCCACAAGGACTGCACGTACGCAGGAGCCGAGGTGCTCGTCGCCACGGCGTTGAGGAACTCCGCGTATTGGCCCCGCGTCGTCTCCGTACGCGACATCAGGTAGTTGTAACCCACGGCTCCGACACCGCCGGGGAACCCCGGATTTCCGGTGTAGGCCGCGTTGCCCGCGTTCCCGATGTTCACGAAGTCGATCGTGACGGCACGGGATTCAGACGCCAGGGCCGCGATGGCCACTGCCACACATCCGGCGAACGCCCGGAGATTCGACATCCTCGCGCCGCGGCCGGACCCCCAGGTCCACCGCTTGTTTCGCCGGCAGTGCATGCCGTTGACTCGGGTTGGAGCCGAGCCCTTCCGCCGATATTCGGGGTGGCGGCTCCTGTTTTTCATCGGCTCGCGATCCCGACTGAAGTCGGCCGCATAGCTCGCATCCGTCTCGTAGTTGTAAGAACCCATAACTGTGCTCATGACACTGCTCCTTTGAAAAATGTCCCGTGGAGGGACGACCTCGAAC
>CAIXGY010000016.1 GCA_903919035.1 uncultured Planctomycetaceae bacterium
CGCAGAAACAGGCCGCACTGGCCATGGATGGCAGTGCGGCCGTGAACCAGCGGCAGGATGCCGCGCAAAAAACAGGCCGCACTGGCCATGGATGGCAGTGCGGCCGTGACATGGCGGGGGCAGGGCGCGAACAAACCGCGTTTCGTGCGGGAAATCCCGCGGCCGTGTCGCAGTGCGACGCGAAATGCGACGCGATTTCAGCCGATCGCGTGGAACTGCTCGCCCGGGCCGTCATCCTCGTGGCCGGCATGGCAATCACAGATACATCGCGGGAGGCCGTGCTGGCTCGGGTGGTCGCTGATCTGACCGCGGAGGGTTGGAGGGCATTCCTGTCGAAGGCCTGCAAAACCGTCTGAAACTCGTGCCAGTCAGGTTGGTTCACCAATGAGCGGGAGTGGGCCCCAGAGAAGCTGCCGATGCGGCTGGCCAGGGCTCCCCGGTGGCAGCAGGGAACGCGCGTGGCATGACGTCGATAGTAAACCATCCGTGAAGTGTGGCGCTGACGGACACCACGCGCTACCCTGAAGAGCATGGACACGCCACAACCACAAACCGCGAACACCGAAGCCGACACTCGCAAGGCTGCTGAAGCCATTGCCGAGATGCTACGGATGAAACAGTAGTTCATTCACCGCCATGAGTTCCCTGCTGAGCGAGCTGATCTGCATTGCCGCTCCGCTCGGCTGACGATTGCCGAAGCGCCGTCGGCGAACTATCCTGATCCGCATTCCAGATGCCATTTTGCACGCACCATCGACCAATCCCCGGATGCTGATGAAATGCTCCAAGCTGTTCGGCATCGGCCTGCCGAAAACCGGTACGTCAAGCATGGCTGCGGCCCTGAACGCTCTCGGCATCCGCTGCCTTCACAATCCATGGGACTTCCGTCAGCAGGCGTTCGCCGGGCAGTACCGGTTCACACCCTCCGAAACATGGGACGCCATCGTCAACTTTGGCGAACACTTCTATCCGCAGCTTGACGTTGCGTATCCGGGCAGCAAGTTCGTTCTGACGGTCCGAGACAAGGAAGAGTGGCTGCGTTCGGTACGGCACTACATGGGCGATACCACCGGTTTCGAGCCTCCTGTGCGTCGCCGCCTCGTTTCGTGGCTGCATCCATCAAGATGGCTGACAGAGGCTGCGATACGCAGGGGAGCAGCGTACCGCATGTGCAACGCCCTGGTTCGCATCGACATCTATGGGTGCCACCGCTTCGATCGTGATCGCTTCTCGTATGTGTACGACCTGCACGAGCGCACGGTCCGTGACTACTTCCGAGGACGCGAGCAGGACCTGCTGATCCTGAGACTGGCCGAAGGCAATCCATGGACGCCATTGTGCGAGTTCCTGGGAGTCCAGCCGCCGGCAGATGTGCCGTTTCCACACGTGCGACCCAAGCCGGCAGGTTCATACTTGCGACGCGCCCCTTGATCCATCTGTTGGCGTTGCGCGACGAGAGCCATTTCGCCCCCGAGACGAGCCTTGCTTCAGATCGGCCTGCCAGGCCAAAGCGACCGCGATGACCAAGCTTTTCATCATCTCGATCTTCTGGATTGTCGTCGCAGCCGCGACCCTACGGCCAAGTTCTCGGTTGCGAACGCTGTTTCTCGCCTCGTTCTTCGGCCTGCTGATACCGTGCGGGCTTTCGCACCAATCGATCTGGCCGTTTTTCGCGTGGGACATGTGGTGCCGCCTCGTGCCGCCGGCCGTGGAATGCTTCGAAATCTCGCTGGTGGATGCCGATTCCAGGGAATGGCGGTACGACTTTTCAGCCGTGCCACCCGCGTGCCCCGCGATCATCGAGCAGAAGTGCGGCGCGATTCTGTTGGGGCAGCCTGACAAGGCTCCATGTGTCGCTGAATGGCTGCTGCGGCGGGCTCACGAGCTTCGCGACTCGCCGGCAGGCATTGAGCCCAGATGGTGGTGCACCGACCTCGGGCTCCTGCCCGTCGGTCCGGCGTCGCGGGAGTCGTGCAGTGGTTGGGCGAGCGAACCTTCGTCGCGACCTGCAGAGTTCGTGGCGCTCGTGGTGAGGAAAAAGAGAGCTCGTTTTTCGACGCGTTCGGACGACGCTGGGTTCGACGTCATTGCCGAGACGAGGTTCCCGTGGACGGGTTCGTGAATTACTGGCATCGGCCATACCGAGCGACCAGCCTGAACCTTGCCGTTGCGCGGGTCTTCGTCTGCCTGTTGGCCGCCTGGAAGGTGTTCGCCTACCCCTTCGCCGGGATCGCGGCCTATCCGACGGATCTCGTGAAGGAGGGTGCTCCTGCACTGTGGGCCCTGTGGCCGGGGTACGGGCAATGGATCGCACGGGAGCAATGCCTCGCCGTCATTTGCCTGATCGCGTGTGCCTTCGGGATCGCCCCTGGGTTCGCTGCCGTGACCGCCGCGGCGATCATTGCGCATCTCACCGCGGTCGTCTGGCCTGTGTGCTGCGAAAAGACCTGGCTGCCGACGGTGTATTTCCTGCTTCTGTATGGAGTGTTTCGGCACGAGGACCGGCTTGTCCTGTGGCCCGCGCAGAGGAGCGGCAGCGAGGCAAATCCCCGGGGGGCAGGATCGGCCCCATGCACACAGGGTTTTGCGCTTCATTCGCTCAGGTGGTTTCTCGTGACCATCGCGCTGATCTATTTTTGTACCGGCCTGCATAAGTTGGAGGGCGGGGGGTGGTTCATCGAGTGGGGCTCACCCGTCAACATGTCACGCATGCTCGAGAAGCGGGCCTTCATCCGGGGCGATCCGCTGCCTCCGCTCGCTGCCTGGCTCCAGCAGTCGCCGGCTTTGCTCGGCGCGATCGGTGCGGCCACGATCGTCCTCGAGCTCGGGCTGCTTATCGCCGTTCTGGCCAACCGGTTGCTCACTCCGTGCTTCCTGGGGCTCGCGGCGATGCATCTGGGCATCTGGGCGACCATGAGACTCAACTACTTCACCGACTTTGGCGCGATGTACCTCGTATTTCTGCCATGGGACACCATCTACGAGGCGATTGCTCGATCGTGGACGGCCCTTCTCGCACGAGGATTCCGGTCATGATAGCGCAACGCGTGACGCTCGAATCCCTGACTCCGGAGCCCATGCGGCCGGTTGTCCGCCGTCTGTGGCGGCGTCTCATTGGTCGGCCGCTGGATGGCTGGGATCTCACCGGCGGAAGGGTCGCAGCGGGGCCCTTCCGCGGCATGCGGTATGCGACCTTCGGCCTCGGCAGCGTGATCTGCGCCAAGATGCTCGGCACCTACGAGCGCGAGCTGCATCCCTGGTTGGACGAGATCATCGCCACGCCATACCGGATGATCCACGTCATCGGCTGCGCCGAGGGGTACTACGCCGTTGGACTCGCCCGGGCGATGCCGGCCTCGACGGTACTGGCGTATGACCTCGATCCGCGTGTGCCATCGGTTCTCGCCGGCATCGCAGCCCGTAACGGCGTCGTCGACCGCGTGCGTTTCAGCGGTGAGTTCACCGCGGCGTCGCTTGCAGTTCCCGCCACCGGCGCCGAATTGATCGTGTGCGACGTGGAAGGCGAGGAGCTGTCGCTACTCGATCCGACGGCCACCCCGCGATTGCTGGATTGCGACCTGCTCGTGGAAATCCACGACGGTCAGACCGAGACGGACGAGCATATTATTGCGTCGCGGTTCGCAACCACCCATGCCATTCGCCGTGTTGTCGCGAAACTACGCACGTGTGATGATCTGCCACCGCGGCTGCGGGGCCAACTGCCGACGGACGTCGCGGAAAAGATGATGAACGAGGGCCGAAGCAGGGGCCTCACCTGGCTGTTCATGCGGCGGCACGAACTACCCTGCGAGTGAGGCGTCGAAAACTGCATCATGATCGACGTGCTGCGGCGGATCGGCCGAAGGTTTCCCCTTGGCTGGCGGGCGTCGCATTTCCACGGGCCGGGTCCGTACGTGGTCACGGAGTATTGGAGCACGACGCTTTTCCAACGCGGTCGCGCGGACAACTGCAGACCGCAGGCATCTGTGTGAGTGATCGGTCGTGAAGGTTGTGTATTGTCTCAGTGGTGGAGCCGGTGACGCCGTCGTCGCGATGATGCGGCTGTCGATCGCCACGGTGCGCTTCACGAACCCGGATGCCGTGGTCGAGGTCCTCGTCGACCAGGAGTCGCTCGATGACCTTCAAGCGGCCGGCAGCCGGCTCCTCGAGGAGGTCGATCACGTGCACGCCTGTGCCGTTCCCCCGGGGCCTGCGGCCCTGCGGAGCCGTCACCTGAAGACGAGCACACGCACGGTAGTCCAGGGGGCGTTCCTGTTTCTTGATGCCGACACCATCGTCCGCAAGCCCCTATGTGCGGAATGGTCCGACGTGGCTGACGTGGCTGCCTGCCCGAACTACTGCCGCGACAGTCTGCACGACCAACTGGGGGCCGACGAAGCAGCGTACATCGCGGCGATGGGATGGCCCGTCCCTTCGTCATACGTGAACAGCGGCGTCGTCTACTTTGCGGATTCGCCTCGGGCCCATGCCGTCGGCCGTTTGTGGCACGAGTGCTGGACGGCGGGCGTGCAGCGGACCGGACGGCGGATCGACCAGCCGGCGTTTAATCATGCCGTGCAGGCGAGCGGCGCCGAGCTGTGCTTGCTGCCGCACGGATGGAACTCGCAGATTGTCCGTGCGCCCGCGACGGCGCGGGATGCGTCGATCTGGCACTACTACCAGTCCTGCGAGCGTGCCGCCGACACGTGGTTCGCCATCGAAGCGCAGAGGCTTTCACATGAACAGCCTGTCGAGCAGTCGGTTGTACGGCGGCTCGTGGGTGCCGACCTGCCGTGGCCGACCGACTCGTGGATCCAGCGGACTGTCGTCGGCATGATGATGCGTCGCGGGGAGCTGACCCCGCTGATGTCCTCGGTTCTCACCGGAGACTACGTGAAAGCCGCACACCATACGGTGCGAGCCGCCCTCGAACGTCTCATTCGCCCGTTCACGCGGCCCTGACGGTCGTACGCGACAGTGGCCTCACTTCGGCAGCCGCGGACCGGTGTCGCGCAATCCACAGAGGTCGCGCGATCGGCGGCGTGTTGTGTTGAGGCGTACCGTAAATGCGGCTATGATTCGGACTCCTGATCTCTCGGCACATGGGTTGGCGACCATCATCGGATCTCCTCGCGTGCGGGATAACGCCACTGAAGAGCCGGCCGATGGGAGGCAGGCTGTCGCGGTGGAAGTCAGCGTCGTCGTTCCGGCCTTCCAGGGCCGTGCGACCATCGTGGAGTGCCTTGAATCGGTACTCCGGGCCGTCGCCGGACGGTCGTGCGAGATCATCGTGGTGGAGAGTTCGCGTGACGGTGCGGCCGATCTCGTCCGGGCACGGTTCCCCGGGGTCCGAGTGATCGAGCCAGCCGGACGACTGTCGGCCGGTGCCGCCCGCAACGAGGGTTTCCGTCACGCCCGTGGCCGTCTGCTCCTCTGCGTCGACCAGGACTGCTTGGTGCCGCGCGACTGGATTTCCCGTATGGTCGAGCTCCTCGAGCGCGATCGTGTCGGCGCGGCCGGCGGCTCCATCGGTGTCGCGAATCCGAGGAATCTCGCGGGCTTGTGCGTCTACTTTCTCGAGTTTTTCACGCATTTTCCGTCTCGGGGTTCGATCCGCGAAGACAATTACCTCATCGGGGCGAATAGCGGTTGGCGGCCGGAGGCGATCCGGGGGCTGGCCTTTCCCGACAGAACGCTCGGCGAAGACCTTCTGGCGTGCGCGTCAGTACGCGCAAACGGTTTCCGGATCCTCTACGACCCAAGCCTCGCCGTGCTCCATCACAACCGCTCCGGATGGTGTGAGTTCCTCCGCTACTGTCGCGCGATGGGAGTGGCCGCGGCTGACGTGCAGACTCGGCTTGGTGGACGGGCCATCAAGGCTCTGCACTGCATTCCTGCAATGTCCTACGGCATTCCGTTCCTCCTTCTCCCCCGCATCGGGTGGAAACTGCTCGGCGCACCACGGGGCTATTTGGCAACGTACATCGCACTATTTCCCTGCTGCGTCGTCGGGCACTTCGCGTGGGCCGACGCTTTCCGCCGAGCGCTGCGTCAGCGACGAACGTCGGCGAGTGCCGTGTCGTAATGCCCGCGGATCTTCGTGGCCTGCGATTCGATTGTCGGCACCGCGGGCGCCCGCCTGGACATCTCGGCGAGTAACGCCGGCCGATCGATCACCGCCTCCATCACGCGGCGGAGATCCCCGGCGTCGCCGAGGCGGAAGAGCAAGCCGTCGACGCCGTCACGGACCAACTCAGCCATGCCTCCCTCGTCGCCCGTGATGACCGGAACGCCCGCGATCTGTGACTCCTGAATCGTGAGCGGGGAGTTCTCATACCAGATACTCGGCACCACCACCACGTCGAGCGTTCCAAGAATCTCGCCAAGCCGCTCATTCTCGTAGCCGCCGTGAACGGAGATTCCGGCGGACGCTGCTGACATGATCGAGCGAAAATAGGCATCCGACACGGGGCTGCCGAACGATGAGCCGTGGATATGGAGGCTCGCGCGATCACCGAGCCCGCGAAAGGCCTCGAGCAAAACCTTGATTCCCTTATGGGCGTGAAAGGACCCGATGTAGCCGAAACGCACCTTGGCATCGGCGGCGGCCACTCGCTGGGGCCTCGGAAAGTGCCGCAGGCCGTTTTTCTCGTGCACGATTCGCTCTGGCGAAAGGCCACACTGCACGAAGCGGTCGCGAAGATAGCCGCTCGGAGCGATAAAGAGATTCGTTTGGTCGAAGATCCGACGGGTGCTGTCGAGGTAGAATCGACGCTTCGCTTCCACGGCTGTTTGTTCGGGCACACCGAACGCGGCCCGGCCGAGCATGACGAGGCTGGCGAGTGCGGCGCGCGGGATCACACGCGCCTGGTTGGCCGCGAACTGCTGCCAGCGAAACAGCGGCGGAAGACGCCGGGCGAGCGGTGGCACTCTGCCTCCCGAGCAGCGGATCGTCAGCGGGCAGCAGTCCTGGAAGAAATCAGGGGTACTCTTGCCGCAGAGGCGACCATCCGCACGAAGGAGGAGATTGTTCGGGCAAATGAGACCGTAGTCGTGCAGCGTGTAAACGACCGCACCGCCTCTCGCACGGGCGAGTCCGACGAGATCGTCGCCGAGGCTCAGATAGTTGTGAAAGTGGACAACATCCGGTGCGAATTCATCGAGGGTCCGTGTGAAGCATGACTGCAGGAAGGTATTCGGCCAGTCGGCCAGCCGACTGTACTGGCCGTCATCGACGCAGTGGAATGTCCGC
Source organism: uncultured Planctomycetaceae bacterium (assembly GCA_903919035.1). Classification (GTDB taxonomy): domain Bacteria; phylum Planctomycetota; class Planctomycetia; order Pirellulales; family UBA1268; genus QWPN01. Next base: position 7,253 of record CAIXGY010000016.1, read on the forward strand.
AGGGCTCCCTCCACGCCGCGGACCAGTCGGCGCGGAGTTCGTGGAACAGTGTTGGAAAGGTGGAAGATACCTACATCATCGCCCCCGGCTGCAAGGGCGCCGGCGAGTTGCAGGCAATAAACCTCGGAACCCTGCGAAGAGAACGGCGGGAACTGATGGATGACTTGCAGGATTCGCATCAGTCATAAACTCCGCGGTCGCACCCAAGGGAACGGCTCATTTGGCATGCCAATCCCGAGGAACGGACAGAGCTTCTCATACCCGTCGCCAGCGCAGACGTTGAGCCGGAGGAGATTCGGCTCGTCCGCGAGAACCTCCAGCACCCGCTCCAAGTGGTCGCGATACCGACGGAGGGCCTCCGTGGGCGAGCATTTCGGTTTTGTGAAGGCGATGTAGGAGCGAATCCACTCGGCTTCATCGCGCTCGAGAAGAACGTAGTACGACCCCGGGAAGCGGGCTCTGAACGCGGCAATGATGTCGGGGGAAAACCAGGGGCGATCGTCAAAGGAGTCGAAGTGCTCGGCCCAGTCGAGGCATCGGTCGAGATCGCCGCGTCTGCGGCTGTTCTCGAGATCACGGTCGTAGCCAAAGTGGCTGTAGCCCAATCGCCGCATTGCCGCTCCGAAGGACGAGGTGCCCGTCTTCGAGTACCCGACGCAGAGCACACGCGACCTATCCGGATGGCGGACGCTCCGAAGCCTGCGCCACCAACGGAGGCAGGTTCGTCCCGCTCGGCTTCGCTCGAACAGGCGGACCACAGGCGTTAGCAGGCGATCAGTCATCATCGCGGATTCAGTGCATCGTGCGGCTGTTGCATCGCCGGGTACGTCAGGTCACCATGACAGGGCAATTTATACGAAGGCGTTGTCGAGTGCGCGGTGCCGACGGCTGCGTCACGAGTTGATCCCGAAACCGACAAAGGAACGCGACGAGTGGACGGCGGAGACAGATGCCAACAGCAGTCGGCGAATGCAGACGCTGCCCCCTCTGGTGGGGCGCACGGCGGCATGACTATCAGTGACGCGGAGAAATCAGCCGGAGACGCGATCGGTGGGCTTGCTCGATCGAGGGGTCGTGACTTTCTCACGTCCGCTGAATGCGTCAAGCGGGCGGCGAACGGCATGCTCAGTGTCCGCGTCTATGACCGCCTGATGGATCTGGCTCGGCGCTCACGGCCTGCGATCATCGTCGAGATCGGGACAGCTCACGGCGCTGCGACCATCGCGCTGGCGATAGGGGCGAGGGCGGCCGGTGCCGCCTTCCATATCTACACGGTGGACCCATTCTCGGGTTTCTCCAGCCGAGTGATGTTCGGCGGCGTGGACGACAATCTTCGGATCGTCACCGCAGCTCTCTCTCGATTTGGTGTGACAGACTGCGTCACGGTCGTGGTGGGAACGGTGACGGATCTCATCGCGCGACTGCCCTCCGGTCCCATCGACCTTCTCCTTATCGACGCCGATGGAAGGATCGACCGCGACCTGGCTGCGGTCTACGACCGTCTCGCCCCCGATGCCGATATCGTGATCGACGACGTCGATGGAGATGTGTACCTGACCCGATTCGCCAACCGCATCTATTGCGATCAGAAACACCGCCTCACACGGCTCATCGTCGATCAACTCCGGGCTCCGGCCACCTGAGAGACGAGCAGGTCGAGGCAGCGACCGGCTTTTACTCGAAGGGTCGTGGCACGGCCGCGGCGATCGAAGCCCGGGCGCTCCCGGCCTACAGGGAACTCGTGTTCGCGGACATTGACGACATCGCCGTCGCGAGACGCCAGTCGGTATTCCGCCGCGCGTTCCACCGGCTCGGGACGCTCGCCGATCGGGTCCGTCGATGTTTCAAGCCTGACGTCGGTTGAGGCTCAGCGGGGCAGGCCATGGGCTTCCTGCGAGACCGACTGGGTGGAAAAGTACCCGTCCCAAGTGGTCGCCAATTGGCTCGGGCACTCGTCGAAGGTCGCGGCCCAGCACTACCTCATGTCGCGCGAGCACCACTTCGAGGACGTGGTGAACGGGGCGGCGACGGTGACGCCGGTGACCGCGGCAGAGGGCCCGACTGGGGCGGCGGCGTGCGACGTGAATTGCGACGCTGTTGCGACGCGAAATGCGACTCCGCAGGCGTCTGTACCTGATCGCACCGAGCCGCATGAAACGACAGAACCCGCGGCCACCACTCGGGTTACCGCGGGTTCGTCGGAAGTTACGCCGTTTCTCGAAACGGGCGAAATGGCGGGGGCAGGATTCGAACCTGCGACCTCGAGGTTATGAGCCTCGCGAGCTACCGGGCTGCTCCACCCCGCGTCATGTTGGGTGGTCGATCCTTTGCCATATCCGGAAAAGAAGCGACTGCCTGATAATAGATCGGTCAGACATCGAAATGAAGCCCCACGCCCCTGGCTGCGGAAATCGGCCGCTCCCAGGCCTCCCATGCCGCCCGATGTGCCACCGACACCGCCGTCGCCAGCCTCGCCAGGTCGGCCCGGCGCGGAACCTGCCGAGACCGCCGGCCTGCAGCCCTCTGTCGGCTCTTCAGCCCAGACGGAAGCCGCCGGTGGTCCTCCGCCTCACGACGTGCGGCCGCCCCTGATCGTGCCGGTGCCGCGCCGCCGAACGGGCTGGCTCGTCGGCATCCTCGGCGAGGAGGAGGCCGCCGAGTTTCGCTCGATCCCCGCGCGGATCCGAGCGTGGCTCGACGCCTGGGTGCGAAAAAGCCCCCCGTTCACCGTGAGCCTGTCGGTGCACGTCGCCCTGCTGCTCGCGTTGGCTCTCGTCTTCGTGCGGCTGGAACGCACACGCCGGCGGCCGATCGATCTCTCCTTTGCCGCCGCAAACTCCGTCGAGGCCGAGCGGGCGGGCGTGCAGATGGTCGAACCGGAGCCAGAGCCGGAACCGGTCTCGCAACCGGACGCGGTGGACGAACCAGAGCCCGTCGAGGATCCCGTCGCCGCGCCGATCGCCGCCGCGGCGGAGCAGGTGAACGCGCTCGGTTCCGAGCCCGAGCCGGCCGCGGCACCGGCGGTGGGCTCACTGCTCGATGGCCGGGTGGCAGGCCGACGCGAACGACTCGTCGCGGCCTATGGCGGAACCGCCGCCACCGAGGCCGCGGTGACCCGGGCCCTCGACTGGCTGGCGCGGCAACAGCAGAAGAACGGGCTCTGGAGCCTGCGGGGCCCCTATGCGTCGGGCGGGTCGCAGGAGAACCAACTCGCCGCGACGGCGATGGCGCTGCTCGCCTTCCACGGCGCGGGCACGACACCGCGCGAGGGCCCGCATCACAAGGCCGTGGCCGCGGCATGGACGGCCCTCCTCAAACGGCAGGTGGCCGGCCCCGAGGCGGCTGAGGATCGCGCGGACCACGGGCGATTCGTGATCTCCGCCGAGGATCCGCCCGCCCACCACGCCCTCTATGCCCACGCGCAGGCCACGATCGCGATCTGCGAGCTCTACGGGATGACGAAGGATCCGATCTACGAGCAGCCGGCGCGGAGGGCCGTGGCCTATGCCGTGGCGGCCCAGGGCCGCAATGGCGGCTGGCGCTACGAGCCCGGCCAGGACGGCGACATGTCGGTGACGGGCTGGTATCTGATGGCGCTCAAGAGCGCGCAGATGGCGGGGCTCGACGTGCCGGCGGCTACCTGGGACGGCGTGGAGCGGTTTCTCGACCACGTGGCGGTCGACGGCGGCCGCCGCTACGGCTACCGCTTCGACGACAGGAACAGAACGGCCGACCTGAACGCCGCGCGGAGGGCGGCCGGCCCGGTCACCGCGGCGGTGTCGGCGGAGGGGCTGCTCTGCCGGCAATACCTCGGCTGGCCCCGCACCCGTCCCGAGTTGACGGCCGGCGTCGAGGCACTCGTGGGCGAGAAGTTCCTCGACTGGGAGCACGACAAAGACGTCTATGCGTGGTACTACATCACGCAGGTCGTGCATCACGTCGGCGGGCCCGCGTGGCAGCGGTGGAACGGTCGCCTCGTCGAGGTGTTGCCCGCTGCCCAGGTGGCCAAGGGGTCGGAGCGGGGTTCCTGGGATCCGGCGCTCGACAAGTGGGGGGCGAACGGCGGCCGGTTGTTCGTCACCTGCTTCTGCACCTACATGCTCGAGGTCTACTACCGTCACCTGCCGCTCTACGGCGAGGCGGCCGGGCAGCCCTGACCTCCGCGTCGCCGCGTCAGCCCGTGGCGACGATGCCGAGCCGCGCGAGCGCCGGCACGGAGGTGGTGAGGAAGGTGTCGCAGGCCTGCGCGACCAGCTGCGCCTGCTCGGTCGCGTCGGTGACCGCGCGGCCCTGCTGCTGCAACGTCCGGCCGCTCGTGGCCAGTCGTGCACTCACCCGGTCGGCCACGCCGTCGCGGCCCCGCTCGCAGAGCTCGTGGAGCATGACGGCCTCCAGGTCGCCGATGGAGTGGCCGGTGCCGGTGTGTCGGCTGGCCAGCGCGATCGCCCGGCCGCCGAGCGCCTCGCTGGCGATCAGCGCTCGGTTGAACGCATCGGGCACGCTCACGCGGCCCGTCACGTTGCCGGTGACGTCGGGCAGCGGCCCGGCGGCCACCTCGAACAGCCCCATCGCCACGCCGGCATCGACAGCCCGGGCCACGTCGTCCGGCCTCGTCGCCCGAAACGGCTCGGCCGCGACGATCTCGGACAGCCGTAGGCTCCGGTCGCCAAGTGCGTCGAGCAGGGCCTGGTAGAGCGGGCCCTGCACCGTGGACGTGACCACGCCGAGATTCGCCTGCCAGGGGAGCGTGGTGCCGGGCCGCGCGACGCGAAAGTGAAGGTCGTCGGCCTCACGGAGCCGGGCCTCCACGTCGGCCAACGTCCGCGGCTGCCGCGAGAAGATGTCCCAGCGGAAGGCCGTGTTGGCGCAGAAATCCTTGTGGGCCTCGGTCACGAGCCGGTTGGTGGTGGTGCGGAAGAGTTCCTGGAACTCGGGCCTCACGCAGAGATCCCAGAAGTTGGTGTGCACCGGCAGGCTGCCGACGAACGGCAGACCGGCGGCCCCGAAGGCGGCCGCGACGTCGGCAACGTAAAAGCTCGTCCAGTGCTCGTTGAGATACTCGTGGGCCAGGTACTTCGCGTCCTGCGTGAGCAGGGCATCGACGTAGGCGGCGGCCCGGGGGTTGTCTTCGAAATACTTGGCGTGCTTGTCGCGGATGTACACGACGTAGGCGAGGGCATCCTTGATGCGTTGCACCGAGTCGCCCTGCCGGAGGGCGGCGTAGTGCCGGAGGATGCCGCGGATCGGCTGCAGGTGGGCCCAGCCGGGCAGGGCGTTGTAACTCACGAGCACGAGCCCGCCCGGGGCCAGATGCCGGTCGAGCACGCGAAGCACGTCCTCGCGGACCTGCGGCGACACCCAGCTCCAGATGCCGTGCAGGGCGATGAAATCGAATGAGCCGAGATCGGCGGGGGCCGCGTCGAACGCGGCGTTGATCACGCGGACGTTCCGCAGGCCGCCCGCGGCCACGTCGCGCTCCACGGCCGCCGTGTGTTCGGCATTGACGTCGATGCCCACGAACTGGCCGTGCGGATTGGCGGCGGCGAGGGTCGTCAGCGAGCGGCCCAGGCCGCACCCGAGTTCGAGGTAGCGGAAGCCTTCGGCTACCCGTGGCGGTGCGACGCGATTGAGGGCGGCCACGTGCCGCAGGGCCACCGGGGCCATGTGGGCGTAGAAGCCGGGGACGTAGGTGACGTCGGTGATGTAGCCGGCAGCCGCGGTCATGCGTGCTCCTTCTTCAGGGGGACGGCGGTAGTATGCCACGGCGGCCGTCGAGCCGGCGTTGCCGGCCGAGCGCAGCACGGATGAGGAAGTGAGGCCAGCATCGAGTGAGCGAAAGGCACGAAGCCCGTCGCGAACGTCCGCGCGAGACGGCACGGGCATCGTCGACGCCGGTTGGGCGAGTTGACCCGCCTCGCCGACTCGCGACGATCACGTGTGAACCGCATCAGTCGTCGACCGTCCACTGCCGCAGGGCCTCGTAGGCCACGATCGCGGCGCAGTTGGAGAGGTTGAGGCTGCGAACCTGCGGCCGCGAGGGAATCGTCAGCAGGTGGTCAGGGTGGGCGGCGGTGAGCGCGGCGGGCAGCCCCGCCGACTCCTTGCCGAACACCAGCACGTCCCCCCGCGCGTACGAGACGCCGGTGTAGGGTCGGGTCGCCCGCGCGGAAAACAGCCAGCGGGTGCCCGCGCCGCTCGCGTCGAGGCGGGTCACGAGGTGATCCCAGGAATCGGCGGCCTCCCACTCAAGTTCGTCCCAGTAGTCGAGCCCGGCGCGGCGGAGGTAGTAGTCGTCGAGCGAGAAGCCCAGCGGCCGGACGAGCCACATCTTCGCCCCGAGGGCCACGCAGGTGCGGCCCACGTTGCCGGCGTTCGGCGGGATTTCCGGCTCGTGGAGGACGATATGAAGGATGGGGTCGTAACGCATGGATTCGCCGGCCGGCGGCCGTCTGCTATCGTTGGAGCACAGTGTGATGACGGGAGGCCACGTGGTCGAGTTGAAGCGGAATCGGACGCGGGCGGTGAAGATCGGCAGCATCACGATCGGTGCCGGCCACCCCATCGCCGCCCAGAGCATGACGGCCACCCACACGCAGGACGTGGCCGCCACCGTGGAGCAGGCCAACGCCCTGCACGCGGCCGGCGCGGGCGTGGTGCGGATCGCGGTGGACTCCAAGAAGGACGCGGCCGCCCTCCCGGCGATCCGGGCTGGCACGCCGGCCAACCTGGCGATCGACCTCCAGGAGAACTACCGTCTGGCCGTCGACGTGGCGCCGCACGTCGACAAACTCCGCTACAACCCCGGCCACCTCTACCACCACGAGCCGACGAAGCCCTGGCAGGAGAAGGTGAAGTTCATCGCCGGCGTCGCGGCCGACCACGACTGTGCCCTGCGGGTGGGCGTGAACTGCGGCAGCGTGGATCCCGCGAAGAAGGAGCAGTTTGACCCCGAGGATTCGATCGGCCCGATGCTCGCCAGCGCGCTCGAGCATTGCGAGTTGCTCGACTCCATCGGCTTCACCCGCTACGCGGTGTCGCTCAAGGACTCGGATCCCCGCAAGGTGATCGACGTCAACCGGCGGTTCGCCGCGGAGCGGCCCGACGTGCCCCTGCATCTGGGCGTGACCGAGGCGGGGATGCCACCCGACGGCATCATCAAGACGCGGATCGCCTTCGAGCAGCTGATCTCGCGGGGCATCGGCGACACCGTCCGGGTGTCGCTCACGGTGCCGAATGTCGACAAGCCGCAGGAGATCGCCGCCGCCAACCAGATCCTCGCCGACATCGCCGCCGGCCGGGTGCGGAGCGTGGTGGACTACGGCCTCGCCTCGCTCAACATCATTTCCTGCCCGAGCTGCTCGCGGGTCGAGAACGAGGCCTTCATCGACCTGGCCAAGCAGGTGAAGGCGATGACCGACTATGCCCGTGACCACGCGATCACGATCGCCGTGATGGGCTGCCGGGTGAACGGCCCCGGCGAGACCGACGACGCCGATCTCGGCCTGTGGTGCGGGCCGACGCACGTGAATCTGAAGAAGAAGAGCGTCGAGCTCGGGGCCTTCCCCTACGACGAGATTCTGCCGCGGCTCCGGGCCGAGCTCGACACGCTGATCGCGGAGCGGGCATGAAAGGTCTGCCGATCGTCTCAGCCGACGAGCCGTGCGGGGTCGGGACGTCGGCCCTGCCGGTGATCCAGCCCGTCGATCCGGCCACCTGCCGGGGCACGTTCTCGATGGTCAGCCTCGGCTGCCCCAAGAACCTCGTCGACAGCGAGCGGATGCTCGGGCTGCTGCGGGAGGACGGCTGGCAGCTCGTGGCCGAGCCGCACGGGGCGGATCTCGTGATCGTCAACACCTGTGCCTTCATCGACGCCTCGCGGCAGGAGTCGTATGGGGCCATCCGCGAGATGCTCGACCTCAAGGCGGCCGGCGCCACCCGCGGCGTGATCGTGGCAGGCTGCCTCGCCGAACGGCAGAAGGAGTCGCTCCTCGACGAGCTGCCGGGGGTGGACGCGGTGATCGGCGTCTTTTCCCGGGACGAAGTGGCCCGCGCGGCCGAGCGGCTGCTCGGCGGCCTCGGGGATCAGCGGAGCGTGTTCCGCCCGGCGCCGGCGCGGGCCCTCGACGATTCCGGTCGCATGCGGGTCACGCCGCGGCACATGGCCTACCTCAAGATCTCGGAGGGCTGCGACCGGACCTGCACGTTCTGCGCGATCCCGCGGATGCGCGGCAAGCATGCCACGAAGCCGATCGAGGAGGTGGTGCGCGAGGCCCGCGAACTCGCCGCGGACGGCGTCAAGGAGCTCGTGATCGTCGCGCAGGACACGACCTACTACGGGCTCGATCTCTATGGCGAGACACGGCTCGTGGAATTGCTCGGCGAGCTGGAGCGGGTGGACGGGATCGAGTGGATCCGGCTCATGTACCTCTATCCGATCCACTTCACCGACCGCCTCGTCGCCACGATCGCCGGGAGCGGCAAGATCCTGCCCTACCTCGACATGCCCTTGCAGCACGCCAGCGATCCGGTGCTCAAGCGGATGCAGCGGCGGGTCAACCGGGCCGCCACCGAGGAGTTGCTGGGAAAGCTCCGCGAGCGGATCCCCGACCTCGTGCTCCGCACCACGTTCATCACGGGGTTTCCGGGGGAGACCGACCCGCAGTTCGCGGAGTTGGTCGACTTCGTCCGCCGGTGGCGGTTCGAGCGGGTGGGAGTGTTTACCTATTCGCTGGAGCCCGACACGCCCGCGGCGCGGCTCGACGGCCATCTGCCCGAGGACGTGAAGACGGCCCGACGCGACGAACTCATGCGGGTGCAGCAGGGCATCGCCCACGACCACGCCCGGCGACAGGTGGGCCGCACGCTCGACGTGATCGTCGATCGGCGCAGCGACGAGCGGCCCGACGTGTGGATCGCCCGCACCAAGGCCGACGCGCCCGACATCGACTGCGTGGCCTGGATCACCGCGCCGGGCAGCGAGCATGGCCGGCCGCTCACGGGCCGCATCCTGCCGGTCGAGGTGGTCGCCGCCTCGGGCTATGACCTGGCCGCGGTGTCCGCCGAGGCCTGACGCATGGCCACCGATCGCGTGCTCACCGTGCCCAACGTACTGTCGCTCGCGCGGCTGGGCCTGGCGGTCGTGTTCTTCGCGGCGGTCGAGCGGCCGGAGCCGGTCGCCGCGTTCTGGCTGTTTCTCGTGGCGGCGTCCACCGACTGGGTCGATGGCTGGTGGGCGCGGCGGTTCGGCCAGGTGAGCCGGCTGGGACGGATCTTCGATCCGCTCGTCGACAAGGTGCTCGTGTGCGGCGCCTGGGTGCTGCTCGCCGCCCGCGACGGCGGGTCGGCGATCCTGCCCTGGATGGCCCTGGTGGTCGTCGTCCGCGAACTCGTGGTGACGGCCGTCCGCGCGGAGATGGAACGGATCGGCCGCGACTTCTCCGCCGCGCTCGTCGGAAAATTGAAGATGGTGTTGCAGTGTGCGGCCGTGGCCCTCGAGTTGGCGGCGCGTGCCTGGCCGGGCTGGCAGCCTGGCGGCGTCGATCCGCGGCTGGCCGCGACGTGGACGGCTTGGGCGGCCGTCGTGGCCACGGTCTGGTCGGGCGTCGAGTATCTCGTCGCCGCACGGGTGCTCGTCGCCCGCGGCGCGGGCTCGCCGCCCGGGGAATGAGCGGGGCGGCAGACATGCAGACGGGTGAAGCGGTCGGCGTCGGCGGGGTGGATCCGACACTGACCGTGCCGCTGATCGCTGCGATGCTCGTGGCCTGGACGGCGAGTATCGTCGTGGCCGCGCGGCTCGCGGTCCGGCTGCGGCGCGGACTCCCGATGGTCGATCCACGGCCGCATCCGCCGGTGACCTGGGGCGGAGCCGACGTGGCGGCAGTCGCGGCGATGTTCATCGGTCTGCTCATGGCGGCGGGCTGGTGGGTGCGGCCGGAATCCGCCTTGCGTCTCCAACTTGCCGCGGACGTGATCACGAAACTTGGCGCCACGCTCGCGGGCCTGGCTGTGCTGCGAATGGCCGGCGCTTCGTGGGCCGCCCTCGGCTTCGGTGGAGAACGTGTCGTTGACGATCTGCGGATCGCCGTCGGCGGGCTGGCGCTCGTGCTGGCGCCGCTGCTCGGCATCGCGGCCATCCTCGACCGGATCGTGCCGTATCGCCATCCGGTCGTGACGTTTCTCCAGACCGAGCGGGATCCGGTCGCCATCGGGCTCGTCGTGCTTGCGGCCGTTTGCGTGGCGCCGGTGGCCGAGGAGTTTTTCTTTCGCAGGGTGCTGCAGGGCTGGCTCGAGTGCCGCCTGCCCGAGGCCGACGGCGCCGTCGCGATCGGGCTCTCCGCGGCGGCCTTCGCCGCGGCCCACGCCGGGCATGGCCTGGCGGCCGGGCCGCTGTTCCTGCTCGGGGTGGTGCTCGGGGTCGTGGCCAGACGCACCGGGTCACTCGGGGCCTGCATCGGACTGCACGCGCTGTTCAATGCCGTGAGCGTGGGGCTGATCCTGGCCTCACCGCCTGGCCAGGGCGGGGCATGAGGGCTCGGGGCCCGGAATCGATCTTGGCCGCGATGCGGCGGACGCGGCACAATCCCGGGCTCACCCATCTCGGATGGTCGTGTCTCCCGTGTCGCGTCGCCCTCTCACCACCCGCCTTGCCGACGTGGCCGCCTACGTGGCGGTGCGGGTGGTGATCTGCGTGCTTCAGGCCCTGCCGCGCGGCACGTGCGAACGGTGGGCCCGGCGACTCTCGGGCCTGTTCGCCGATCGGCTGGCCATCCGTCGGGACGTGGTGCTCGGCAATCTCGGGATCGCATTTCCCGACGCCACCCTCGAGACGCGGCAGGCACTCTCTCGGGGCATGTGGGAGCACCTGCTGCTGATGGTCGTGGAGATCGCCCATGCCGACCGCGTGATCCGCACGACGACGTGGCGACGCTATCTGCGGATTCAGGGGATGGAGGAGGCCGTTCGGACACTCTGGCTCGAGCGGCCGAAGGTCATCCTCTCGGGTCACTACGGCAACTTCGAGATCGCGGCCTACCTGTTCGGATTGTTCGGCTTCCGCACCTTCTCGGTGGCCCGCGAACTCGACAATCCCCTGCTCGACAACTTCGTGACCCGGTTTCGCGAGTCGCGGGGCCAGGTGATCCTGCCGAAGATCGGCAGCGCGCCCGACGTGGCGCAGGTGCTGGATGCGAACGGCACGATCGGCCTGCTCGGCGACCAGGCGGCCGGCCCCCGGGATTGCCGGGTCGAGTTTTTCGGCCGGCCGGTGACGGTGCACAAGGCGATCGGCCTGTTCGCGCTCTCGGCCTGCGCACCGGTAATCGTCTGTTCGGCGACCCGACGCGGCGGGCTGTTCGCCTACGACCTGCGGGTCGAAGGCACCATCGATCCCGCCGCCGGTGGACCCGAGGTTGAGAATCCCCGTGCCCTCTCGCAGTGGTACACGGGACTCCTCGAACGGGCGATTCGACGGGAGCCGAGGCAATACTGGTGGCTCCATCGCCGGTGGCGGGAGGGGCGTCGACCGGCTACAGTGGGCCGCTCCGCCGCATGACCGGCACGAGGCGTCGTGCCGGCCCCGCGCTGCCGCCCGCCTCCGCCGCCAGGTCGCCATGTCTGAGTGGATTCCGATCGCCACGGAGGCGGAGTGTCCCCCGGGCACCTGCATCGAGCGGGTGGCCGAGGATCGCGTGGTGGCGATCGCCAACGTCGCCGGCCGCTATCACGCTCTCGACGGCCTCTGCCCGCACCAGGGCGGGCCGCTCGGGCGGGGCACGCTCCAGGGCACGACGCTCACCTGCCCGTGGCACGGCTGGCAGTTCGACGCGACCACCGGCCGCCACTGCCTGTCGGCGACGGTGCGGCAAGCCATCCACGAGATCCGCACGGACGCCGGCATGATTCTCGTGCGCTTCGGTGAGGTCGCCGGAACCGCGACATGATCACGTTTCGCTGCTTCCGCAACGACGATCCCCCGCGACTCGCCGGCATCTGGCGAACCGCGAATCTCGGGCCGGGGGCGATGCAGCCGATGACCGTGACGCATCTCGAGGCCGGCGTCTTCTCGAAGCCCTACTTCGACCGCGAGGGGCTCATGCTGGCCTTCGACGACGATCAGGCCGTGGGCTTCGCCCACGCGGCCTTCGCGCCGAACACCGACCGCGACGCGCTGGACACGTCGACCGGCACCACGCTGCTCGTCGTGGTCGAGCCCCACGAGCACGAGGCCGACATCGCCGCTGGCCTGATCTCCCGCTGCGAGGACTACCTCCGACGCCGCGGCGCGCGGACGATCCTCGGCGGCGGCTCGGCCGAGATGGCGGGTTTCTACCTCGGGCTCTATGGCGGCGCGCTCATTCCGGGCATCCTCGATTCATCGGCCGCGATGCAGCGGGCCTTTCTCGCCTCGGGCTACGAGGCCGCCGACCGGATCGCCGTGCTCCGTCGGCCACTCGCGGGATTCCGGCCCCCCGTCAACCGACTCCAACTGGCCATCCGGCGTGCGAGCGAGCTCCGGGTGATCGACGAGCCGGTCCGCCGCACGTGGTGGGAGGCTGCGACCACCACGGGAATCGCGCTGCGGCGCTATGAACTCCGCGGGCGGCAGGAGGGGCCGGAAGGGACTGGGGCCCTCCTCGGGAGCGCGTCGTTCTGGGACATGCAGCCGCTCGCGTCGGCGTGGGGAGTGCCGGCGGCCGGTCTGATGAACGTGACCATCGAGGGCCCGCGGCGCCGCCAGGGGCTGGCGAGCTACCTCGTCGCCGAGGCGTTGCATGACCTCGCCGCGGAGGGCGTGACGCTCGTGGAGACGCAGGTGTCGGAGGCCAACGCCGCGGCCACGAGCCTGTTCGGCAAGCTGGGTTTCCAGGCCGCCGACCACGGCACCGTGTTTCGCAAGCCGTAATACGATCAGGGCTGGCCCGCGGCGGCGAGCGAGGACAGGTGCGTCGTGAGCGTGGCCGCGAGGTCCGGCGGGGTGTCGGGGGCGCGCATGAGTCGCGCCGAGAGCGGCGGGGTCTTGCCGTCGCGGCGGACGTCGGCCAGGTAATCCTGCAGCAGCCGGCGACGCTCCGGCGTCGTGCACAGGAGCCAGTGCACCCAGCACCAGGCCTCGGCATAGTGATCCTGCGAAAGTTCTCCGGCGGAGGCGAGCGACTCGAGCCTCGCGAGATCGGGCCGCCACGTGCCCTCCAGCGTCCGGCCGGCGAGATGGGCGACGTGGGCCCGATGCACGCCGGCCTCGTGCCGCGGCAGTTCGAAGAACTCGGCGAGCCCCTCGTCGAGCCAGAGCGGCACGGCGGGCGCGACCGAGTGGACGTAGCCGTGGGTCGTCTCGTGCCGCAGGTCCTCGGCGACCCGGTCCTGCCAGGCGGCGAACACGGCGAGCGTGGTGTCGGTCTCGACGAAGAAGGCCCGCCGAGCCGGAAAGCCGGGGAACTGTCGCGCGGCGAAGGCGGTGTAGCGATCCGCGTCTTCGAAGAGATACAGATGCACCGGCTCGTCGGAGACCGGCAGGCCAAGCCGCTGGCTGACTTCCGCACGGAGGTCGTCGAGCTCGCGCACGAGGCGGTGCTGGCCCGCGAGTGGAAAATCCGCGTGGATGACCAGTTGCCCGACCGCGAGTTCCGTCCGGTCAGGCAGCGAGCGGTCCCTCGTCCACGAGCCGAGGCCGATGGCGGGCGCGGACGAGCGGGCGAGCGCGTCGAGGCCGACCACATGGGCGCATCCGGTGGCCACCAGCACTCCGAGTGCGCAGACGATCGATGAAACGACGGCGGGCCGCATGGCGCACTCCGACCCGCGCCGGCCAGGCCCGGGGGCGGGATGCTAGTGGGACCGGCCTGGTGGGCCAAGGCCGGTCGGGCGGTCTGCACCGAGAGCACCGGCGAGCGACTCCGGTGCGATCGGCCTGCCGATGACCGCGGCGGCACCCGCACGCAGTGCCGCCAGAGCGGTGTCGGATCGGGGAAACGAGTCGATCACCACGATGCGGAGTCCCGGACGGTTGGCCGTCAGCAGGCCGAGCCAGGCGAGTTGCGAGGAGTCGAGCGTGCCCGCGTCCCACACGAGCACGTCGGCGGGCTCGTCGAGCGGCGGGCGTCCGCAGGAGCGCCGCACGACCTCATGCCCCGCCGCGGCCAGAAGGTCGGCCAGGCCGTCGAGATCGAGTGGCCGCTGCGCCGCCACGGACAGGCGGATTCCGGCGGGGCCGGCCGGAGCCAGGGCGGCCACCGCCTCCAGCATCCGATCCTCTCGCCGCGCGGTCGCGGGGAGGCCGGGCGTGCCGGGCCGATCCGCGGCCCGTACCGCGAGCCACGTCGCCAACCTCGCCGGCAGTTCGCTCCAGGGCACCTCCTCCGTCGCCGGCAGTGCCGGTCCGCTGCGGCGTCGTCCCTCGACGAGACTCGTCGCCACGGACACGAGCGGCGCGAGCGGCCAGCGGCGGGCCAGGGTCGTGAGGTCGGCGAGCTGCCAGCAGGCGGAGGCGTCGCTGCCGAGCAGCACGAATGCCGGCCAGAACGGCATCGGCTCTGCCGCGTCGACGTCGGGAACGTCGCGGACATCCACGAGTTCGGCGACGGCAGCGCGGGCCCACTCCAACTCAGGACCGTGGGCGGCGCCAACCCAGGCGACCGCGGGCCGCGAATCGGATGCTGCATGATTGGGCGTCATCGATGGTCACGGTAGCGGGAGTGCGGCAAGCGCGGCAAGGCAGGAGAGGTGCGGGGTCGCGGCCGTCGGGTGGGCTCGAATCCGCCATTGACCCCATGGGACGGGGGCTGACAATGCCGGCTCGTCGCGGTCATGGATGTCCGCGACGCACGCGATGGAAACCGGGTGAGCGCCGCCACGGGGCGGACCGCCCGCAACGGCAGGAGGCCGCCATGTCGGAATCGGGCACGCGAGCGCGGCGTGGAGTGGGACGCCGCATGCAGGTGATCGCCGTCACGGGCACCAGCGGCAAGACGACGACGACGTGGCTCGCCGCGTCGGTGTTGGCCGAGGCCGGCCTGCGAGCGGGCGTGGTGAGCGACCTGGGTTGCGTCGATGCCGATGGGACGTTCGTGGGCCACTTCGACCGTCGAAGCCCGGACGCGCTCGCCGCGCGGCTCGCGGCGTTCGCCCGCAGCGGATGCACGCACGCCGTCGTCGAGATGCCGCACACGCTCCTGGAGGCCGGCGCGGTGGGTCGCGGGACGTGCGGCACCGTCGTCGTCACCAGCGCCGTTCGCGGGCCGCGCGGCGAACGGTCCGCCCGCCGCCGCATCGAGCGGCGGATCGTCGAGGCGTTGGCGTCCGACGGCTGCCTGGTGGCTCCGCGCGACCCGCGTTTCGCCCCACTGTTTGCGGCCGCGGCCCGCCGCCGCGGCGTGACCGGCCTTGCGGTCGGCCTCGACGATTCATGCGACGTGTGGGCACAGCCCGTCGAGCGCGGCCTGCATGGCCAGGTCTTCCTCGCCGCGGCCGCCGGACAGGTCGTGCCGATGGCGGTCGACGTGCCGGTGGCGTCGTTCGCCCGCAACGCGATGTGCGCCGCCGCCGTGGGACTTCGTTGCGGCGTGCCGCTCGACGTCGCCGCGCGGGGCGTGGAGGCGTGCGGCAGTGTGGCCGGCCGCGTGGAGCGGCTGGATCGCGGGCAGGACTTCGCGGCCTTTCTCGATGCGCCGGGAAGCGGCCATGCGCTCGCGTCGACCCTCGTGAGCCTCCGGCGGCTCACGCCCGGGCGGCTCGCGGTGATCGCCGACCAGCGATTCGTGGACGGCCTCGGAGCGATCGCGTTCGCGCGGCCCGTGCGGCAGCGTTGCGACGACGTGGTCGTCGTGCCGGCGGGCGTGCTCGATGACGAGGCCGACGAGGCGGCGCTGGCGGCCTACGCCCGCATCGACCTGCTCTTGGGGCGGCTCGGGGCCCGCGACTGCCTGCTCGTGCTCGGACACACCGATCCGGTGCCTCGGCCGCGACAGTCTGGCGGCGACGTGCCCCTGGCGACGCTCGTGGATGGCTGGCTCCGGCTGGCCCATCCGCCACGGGTCGCCGCGGCGGGTCCGCGCCGGGCGGCATGAGGACCGTTCCGCGGGTCCGCCATGGACGTCCACGCCGCCGGTGGGCCACAATCCTGTCCGGTGTCGCCGATGCGGTTCGGCGGCCGAGGTTTTCGGTACGAGGGTCACGGCGATGGCGGCGGCAGGCAAATCGGCGGCGGATCCGGCCGCCGGGGCGGACGCGACGCCCTTCGATGATCTCGGCGTGGCCGTGTCGCGGCGCGAACCGCTGTCGCACCACACCTGGCTCGGGCTGGGCGGCGAGGCTTCGTTCTTTTGCGAGCCGGTCGATGTCGAGGCGCTGCGGCGGGTAGTCAGCCGCTGCCGAGAGCGGGGCATCCCGCTGCGGGTGATCGGCGGTGGCTCCAACGTGCTGGTGCCGAAGGCAGGCTTCGCCGGCATGGTGGTGCGGCTGTCGGCGCCCGCCTTCTGCGGGATCGAGGTGCGAAAGCCGGGGCTCGTGGCCGGTGCCGGCGCGAAACTCGTGCACGTGGTCTCGGCGGCCGTTCAGGCTGGGCTCTCGGGGCTCGAGACGCTCGTGGACGTGCCGGGCACCGTCGGCGGCGCGCTCGTCGGCAACGCGGGCGGGCATGCGGGCGACATCGGCGAGCGGGTCCGCGAGGTGACCGTGATGCTGGTCGACGGCAGCGTCGAGAACCGCGACCAGTCACGGCTGGCGTTCGAGGCCCGGTGGAGCAACCTCGACGACTGCATCGTGATCAGTTGCCGATTCGATCTCGACGAGGAGAGCCCGGCCCTGCTCACGAAGCGGATGCAGAAGCAGTGGATCGTGGGCCGCGCCGAGCAACCCGGGGGCACGCGGGCCGTGGCGATGATGTTCAAGGATCCGCTCGGCACCACGGCCGAATCGCTCATCGTCCAGGCTGGGGCCCGCGACACGCGGGTCGGCGGCGCGTCGGTGCATGCCCCCCACGCGAATTACGTCGTGGCGGATGCCACGTGCACGAGCGACGACGTGCGGGCACTCGTGGAGCGGGTGCGGACGCGGGTTCGTGACGCCCTCGGCGTGGAACTGACCCCGCAAATCGAGGTCTGGTGAGCCGCCCGGCCGCTCTGCGATGAACGCTCCCCTCCGTCGCCGGCCTCCCGTCCCCGAGCCACCGCGTGCATCGGCGGTGATGGAGTTCCTGTCTACCCGCCGCGCCGGTCTGGGCGCGATCGCGGTGATCGTGGCGGCCGGACTCGGCGGCTGGGCGTTGTGGCGTCGCCATGCCGCCGACGTGCGGGCCCATCCGGATGCGGTGCTGTTTCCGGAGCGGGTGGATGTTCGCGGCGTGGCGCCGTGGGTCCGCGGCGACCTTCGCGCCGAGGTGCTCCGCGACGCGAGCCTCGACGGCGGCCTGCCGCTCGACGACCCCGACCTCGCCGAGCGGCTGCGGCGGGCGTTCGCGAGGCATCCGTGGGTCCGCGAGGTCGCGCGGGTGGCGATCAGCCAGCCGGCAGCCGCCGTCGTGGAGGTGCGCTGCCGGCAGCCGGTGGCGATGGTGCGGGTTCAGAACGGCCTCTACGCCGTGGACGCAGACGCCGTGCTGCTCCCCAGCGACGACTTCACGCCCGAGTCGGCGGCCGCCTATCCGACGATCGCCCACGTCGGGTCCACGCCGCTGGGGGCGGCCGGCACGCGATGGGACGACCAACTCGTGGTCGAGGGGGCGGCCGTGGCGGCGGCGATCGGCCCCGAGTGGCCGCGGTTGGGAATGCGGGATCTGCGCCCCGCGGGCACTCCCACCGGCATCCACTGGGATCTCGTGGGCGACGACGGCAGCATGATCCGCTTCGGCTCGGCGCCCGGTCGCGAACGGCCCGACGAGCCGGCCGCCGCGGCGAAGGTGGTGCGACTCCGGGACGTCGCCGGCGGCGATGCGGCCGGGTCGGTCGACCTCGCGGCACCGCCACCGGCCGAGAACACGCCGCCGATCAGCGCGGGCGATCCAGCACCAGCGTCCTGACCTCCCGAAAGTTCGGGTGTTCAGCCGACCGGCACCATTCGAACAGCACGGCCTCGCTCGTGGTGAGCACGGCCCCTGCGCCCTCCAGACGGCGCAGGGCGACATCGTGATCGAGCGAGTGTCGCGAGGCCACGGCATCGACCGCCACGAACACGGCCAGGCCGCGACCGAGCAGGTCGAGCGCGGTTTGTGCGACACAGACATGGGTTTCGAGTCCCGCGAGCACGACGCTCGTCACGTCGGGCCCGACCGCGGCCTCGAAGGCCGCGCTGCCGCAACAGCTGAACGTCATCTTGGGGATGGCGGACGGCAGGCGGGAGGCGAGCGTGGCCGGCGTGGGGCCGAGGCCCTGGGGATATTGCTCGGTGAGCACGCGGCTGACGCCGAGGATGGCGGCGGCCTCGGCGAGCCGGAGGGACCGGGCGACGACGCGTTCCGCGTCGGGCATCGCGGCCAGCAGCCGCTCCTGGACGTCGATCACCGCGAGGAGGGACGAGGCGGGTGTGAGTTGCATCCGCGTAGCATACGTGAAACGCTGGCCAGGGCCGGGGGAATCCCGATGCCGCGGCCCGCATGACGGTCGCCTTGTCGTCGCGCCGCGAGAGGCATCTCGTTTGCCAACGGACGTCGCGCCCAACCGGCTCGGGACTGCCCACGCCCTCTCGCGGGACGTTCGCCTCGGCCATCCAAGGCCTCGGTGCTCTGCATGTCCGCTGCGCTCCGGCATCGATGCCTGCGCTGGCTTCCATAGCCCCGCTCGTGGGGATGGGCAGACCCGATCCTTTCTCGCTCGTGTCGGGCAAGGTGCCCTCAGTGCCGGGACAGTCGCGGTGACCGATGAGGATCGAGCGCGGGCCGACTGAGGTCAGGAACGAGACGCCGCGAGAGACTCGATCGCGCGAGCGTGGGCCAGGCCGCGGGACGTGAACGAAAACGCCCGCGCTGTCGGGCTCGTGATCGCGATCACCACGTCGAGCCGATCGGCCGGCAGCGCCGCCAACGCCCGCTCCGGCCACTCCACGAACGTCCACGTGGCGGCGGCCACGGCATCGTCCCAGCCGGTCTCGTGCAGGTCGGCGGCATCGGTGAGGCGGTAGAGGTCGGCATGCACGAGTCGGCCCCGCGGCCCATCGTGGACGTGAATCAGGCCGAACGTGGGACTCACGACCTCGACGGGATCGATGCCGGCCGCGGCCGCGACGGCCTTCACGAACGTGGTCTTGCCGGCGCCGAGATCGCCCGACAGCGCGACGAACGCGCCGGCGGGCAGGGCGGCCACGACCGCCGCCGCGAGCGGGGCGAGCGCGGCCTCGTCGGGCACGTCGATGACCACCGTCGGCATGCGTCCTACCCGTCGAAGGCGTGGATGAAGCCCCGCGGCTCCAGCGGCCGCGTCGTGCCGTCTGCAGCGCGGGCCAGCAGCCCGGAGCCAGCCTGGACCACACCGAAGATCGCCGGGGCGAGGCCCGGGGGCGGATCGGCGACGAGGGCGCGGGCGTCGGCCGGCGGCATCGCGAGCACGAGCTCGAAGTCCTCGCCGTCGGCCAGCGTGTGGTCGAGCGGGCTGCGTCGGTCGTCGGAGCGGGCGGCGAGCCGTTCCGCGTCGGGATGGATCGGCACGGCGGCGAGATCGACGACCGCCGCGGCGCCGCTGGCGGCCATCATCCGCGACAGATCGAGCGACAGGCCGTCGCTCACGTCGATCGCCGCGTGGACGGTGTGGCGGGCGGCGATCGCCAGCGCCTCGCGGCAGCGGGGAGCCACGGCGAGGTGGCGTCCGAGAATGCTGCCGCCGCACGGGCCCGTGACGACGAGCAGATCGTCGGGCCGGGCCCCGTCGCGACGCCAGGCAACGCCCGCCGCGACGCTGCCGACCGCGGTGATGGTCACCACCAGCGGGCCGTCCCACGCGTTCGTGTCGCCGCCGGCGAGCGTCACGCCATGGTCCGCCGCCAGTGCGGCGATGCCCTCGTGGAGGCCGCGGGCGATCGCATCGCCGCCATGCCGAGGAAGCGCCACGGCCACCACGATCGCCTCGGGCCGGGCGGCCATGGCCGCCAGGTCGCTCAAGTTGACCGCGAGCGCCTTGTGGCCCACGGCCTGCGGCGGACAGTCGGGGCCGAGCACGAAGTCGACGCCCTCCATGAGCATGTCCGTCGTGACGACGGTGCGACGGCCCGCCGGGGGTCGCAGGACGGCGGCGTCGTCACCGGGGGGCACCTCGAGCCGCACGTCGGCCGGAATCCGCCGCAGGAGCCAGTCGACGAATTCAGTTTCCATCGCGCTGCCCGCGAAGATCGGGCACCCGACCGCCCGCTGCGGGATCGACGCCCGCTGGTGGCCATCCTACCGCAGGACGGAGTCGGAGACGATGTGGCCGAAGAGCGTCTCGCGGCCGCGGAGCACGTAGAACTTGATCGGATTGAGGTGATCTTCGCCGGCCTTGTCGAGGATGTATGCCACGTTGTCGGGGGCGATCGTCTCCCACACGTGGAGGCCGACGAGGATGTCGCCCGCGCGGATGCCCTGCTCTGCGGCAGGCCCGCCGTCCCGCACCTCCGTCACGTCGAGCCCGCCGCGGTAGCGGGCCTGCAGCTTCTGCACCTTGGCCGCGGGCAGCGGCTGCAGTCGCACGCCGAGTTCCTGCCAGCACCGCTCCTCGATCGACATGTCGGAGCGGCGCATGGCCGCCAACGGCAGCGTCAGGCTCTCCTCGGCCCCGGCCCGCACCACCGTCATCGAGATCGCGTCGCCGGCCTTGTGGCCGAGCAGGCCACGCTCGATGTCGAACGGCCGCGTGACCCGGACGTCACCGATCCGCGTGATCACGTCGCCGGCCCGCACGCCCACGCTCGCCGCCGGGCTCTCGCCGTGCACCGCCTCAACGACGGCGCCGGTGGCGTCGCCCCGTCGGGCCACGATGCCGTGCCAGGTGTGATCCACCCGCTCGACGGACATGAGCCGGGTGACCACGTCCAGCACGTGGTCGATGGGCAAGGCGAAGCCGATGCCCTGCGCCCCGGCCCGCACGGCCACGTTGATGCCGATCACCTCGCCGTCGACGTTGAGCAGCGGGCCGCCGGAGTTACCGGGATTGATGCTGGCGTCGGTCTGGATCAGGTCGTCGTAGCGCTGCGTGCGGCTCACCTCGACGTCGCGGTGGAGCGCGGACACGATCCCCCGGGTCACGGTGTGCTCATACCCGTAGGCGTTGCCGAGCGCGAGGACGGTCTCTCCGATCATGAGGTCGCTCGACGTGCCGAGCGTGATCACCGGCAGCGGCTCGGCGGTCGGAATCTTGATCACGGCCAGATCCGTGCGCGGGTCGTGCGACACGAGCGCAGCCGAGGTCGTGCGGCCGTCGGCGAGCGTGACCTCGATCCGGCGGACTCCCTCCACGACGTGGAAGTTGGTGACGACGTAGCCGCGCGGATCGACGATGCAGCCGGTGCCCATGCCGTTGACCCGCCGTGCCTCGGCGCCGGCCTCGTCGTCGCCCACGACCTTCTGCCCGTGGATGTTGACCACGGCATCGCGCTGCGACTCGACCGCGAGAACGATGGCCGAGCGCCGCATCTCGGTGGCCGAGGCGGGAGCGGTCGCGGCGGCGCAGACGGCCACGAGCGACACGACAACCGACGAAATCCGCATGGCGGACTGGCTCCCCCGGCGATGACCGGACCGACGGCGCTCCGCGGCCCTGGCTCGGGAGGGAAATCGGCCACCACCCCCGGGCCGGCCGCACGAGCGGCCTTTGCGTCGGCACATCCTGCCCAAACTCAAGCCCGCAGCCTGCGGAATCGGTGCGTGTGCCCCCGTCGCCGCGGGTTCGCCGGCTTCCGCTGGAATCAGCCGGGGCCGGGCCGATCGGACCGTGCCTCCCGGGGCTCGGATCCCACGAGCGCGGGCAGCACCTGAAGCCCGAGAAACAAGACCAGGACCACGAGCACGAGCACCGGCCAGGCGTTGGCGATGGCCGTGCCGAACTCCCAGCCGATTTCCCGCGAGATTCCGGCCACGAGCGTGGCCACGACGACGAGAAGCAGCGCGAGGAGCACGAGACCGCATCCCAGCGACGCCATCGTGCCCTTGAAGGTGCCGAGTTCCGAAAACTCCTCGTGGTGCAGGTCGATCGCGCGGCCCCGCGCCAGGCTGCGGGGCACCGTTTCGGCGATCTCCAGGGCGCGGGCGGCGTCGGGCCAGACCGCCGGCGGCACGGCCGACGAGTCCGGCCGCGGGCGTTCCCCGAGCACGCATTCCAGGTGGTCGAGCAACGCGGCGCCGCGGTCGAACGGCGTAGGCTCCGCGAGAGGTGGCGTCGTCGTCCACGGCACCGGTTCCTCTGGAGCAAAGACCTCGATCGGCCCACGGGCGTGATGCAGCGTGATCCGCAATCCCTCGGGCCGACCGGCCGCCACCTGCCAGCGGGCCGGCACCTGGGCGGGGCCGGTGAGCCCGACGGCGAGCGTGGGCCATGCCGAGTCGGGGTCGCCGGCGCCGAGCGTGGCCACGCGGCCCGGATCACCGACCAGCACGCGGATGATGTCCGCGTCACGGGAGAGCGCCGCGAGCACGGCCTGCTTTGAGCGATCTGCGAGCGTCCGCTCCAGTCGGATGGATTCGAGCGGCCCGAGCGGTCCGGAGCCGGCGGCGGCGGCCTCGACCAGGCCCTTCAGGGCGGCGATCGTCGGATGCAGGCGATCGGGCAGGGCGGGCACGAGCCGCGCACCGGAGTCGCGGGCGATCATGTCGAGCTCGAACGCCCAGACCATCGAGAACTCGAGCGGCTGCGCGAGCACGAGCGGGCGACCCGACTGCACGAGCGTGCGGACGGCCTCGGCCCGGGCCGCATCCCAGCCGTCCGAGCCGACGAGCACGGCATCGCACACGGCGTCGTCCAGGAAGGACGTCCACGCCACGCGACCGGCCGACGGCACGGTCGTCGCATGGGCGGCGAGGATCGTCCATCCGCGGTCGCGGGCGGCAGCGGCGATCCGGGCAATCAGGGGGTCGTCGCCGAGCAGGCCGAGCGTTTTCGTGGAGCGGGTGGACATCCGGACCATTGTTCCCGCCATCGCCCCGGCCCGCCAGTGCGGGCGGGGGCTCCTGTGCTGCGGCTGGCCGGGACGCTATAGAAGAGTCATGAATGCCACGGGCGGGCCTAGGGCCGAGGTGATCGCGATCGGCGACGAGCTGACCACCGGCGCGCGGCTCGACACCAACAGCCAATGGCTGTCGGCCGAACTCGCCGTGCTCGGGATCCCGGTGGCGTTTCACACCACCGCGCCCGACACGCTCGATTCCGGGCTCGAGGCCCTGCGGATTGCCGCGGGCCGGGCCGACATCGTCGTGGCCACCGGCGGCCTCGGGCCGACGGCCGACGATCTCACCCGCGACGTCCTGGCCGGGCTGGCGGGCGCGCCGCTCGACCTCGATGCGGCGTCGCTCGCGGCCGTCGAGAGCCGTTTCGCGCGGCGAAACGCGCCGATGCCGGAGTCGAACCGGCGGCAGGCGCTGTTTCCGCGGGGCAGCCGGATCATTCCGAATCCCGACGGCACCGCGCCGGGCATCGATCTCGACGTCACAGGGCCCAGCGGCCGGCGCTGCCGCGTGTTCGCCCTCCCGGGCGTGCCCGGGGAGATGAAGACGATGTGGCGCGAGACCGTGGCGCCGGCGCTCGCCGGGCTCGTGCCTGGTGGGGCGACGATCGTCCAGCGGCGGATCAAGTGTTTCGGCGCAGGTGAGAGCGCGATCGAGGCGCTGCTCCCCGACCTGATTCGCCGCGGTCGCGAGCCGTGCGTGGGCATCACGG
This sequence comes from uncultured Planctomycetaceae bacterium, assembly GCA_903919035.1. Lineage (GTDB taxonomy): Bacteria > Planctomycetota > Planctomycetia > Pirellulales > UBA1268 > QWPN01. The sequence goes on from CAIXGY010000016.1 coordinate 31,075, forward strand.
CGCACGAGGCGACGATCACGCTGCGGATCACGGCCCGGGGCCGCGACGAGGCCGCCTGTCGGGCGGCGATCGCCGCCGACGAGGCGACGATCCGCGGCTGCCTCGGCCCGCTGGTCTACGGCGTCGAGGACGACGAGGTGGAGGACGCGGCGGTGCGGGCCGTGTCGGCGGCCGGGCTGACCCTCGGTTCCGCGGAGATCGGCACCGAGGGACGCGTGGCCGCCCTGCTCGCGCGGGCACGGGGCCGGCTGCTCGACGCCGGTGTCGCCGTGCGTGGTGGGCTCGTGCTCTCTGCCGCGGGCTCGACCGCCGGGCCGGATGCGGCCCAATCGCTCGCGGACCGCGCCCGCCGCGAGTGTGTGACCACCCTGGGCCTCGGCGTGGGCGGGCCGCGGCCTGGAGCTGAAGGTCGCACGGTGATCGACGTGGCCCTGTCGGGTCTGACAGACCGTGGAGGGCGGCCGGCCGTGGTCCGTCTCGAGCACGTGCTCGGCGGCGGTCCTGATCTGGCGGGTTCGCGGGCCGCGAAGTCGGCGATCGATCTTGTCCGCAGGTCGCTCGCGGAGTTGGGCGGAGACGGAGCCGCGACATGAGCGGTCGGAACTCGGATCGCGCGACGTCGTCGGCCAATTGGCGGACACTGCTTTTGTTCGCGGGCTTCGTCGCGCTCGTGACCCTGATCGCCTGGCCGTCGTTCATCGGCCGCCTGCACTACGCGCGGACGCGGGCCGAGTTGCGGGCCATCCGCGATGCCGCGTCGGTGGCCGAGTTGAGTTCGGTCGGCAAGCTGTTCACGACCCTGGCCCGGATCATCGGGCCCACCGTGGTCAACGTCACATCGCGAAGGCCCGTCTCGGTCGCCGAGGAGAAGGCAGTGGTCGAAGGCATCGACGAGTCGGCGGGCTCCGGCCTCGTGATCGGGGGGGACGGTGTGATCGTGACCAACTATCACGTCGTTGCCCGCGCCGAGCAGACCATGGTGACGCTCGCCGACGGACGGCGGCTGCCCGCCGAACTGGTCGGCGCCGATCCGGCGACCGACCTTGCGGTGCTGCGGGTCGACGCCATGGACCTGCCGACCGCCACCTGGGGCGACAGCGACGGTATGGAGGTCGGCGAGATGGTCTGGGCGCTCGGCAACCCCTTCCGGCTCGATCGCACACTCACCTACGGGATCGTGAGCGCCGTCGGGCGGCGGGGAGTGCTGGAGAGCCCCTACCAGGAATTCCTCCAGACCGATGCGGCGATCAACCCGGGCAACTCGGGCGGCCCGCTCGTCGATGTGCACGGCCGCGTGATCGGCATCACGACGGCCATGGTGGGCCGCGACTACACCGGGATCGGTTTCGCGATCCCGAGCAACACCGTCCGTCAGGTGTGCGATGCGATCCTCGCCCAACGCGAGCCGGATCGCGGGTATTTGGGTGTGTCCCTCCTGGCGACCTGGGCCGCCGGTGGCGGAGCCGGGGCGGAGGTCACGGCCGTGGAGGCCGGCTCGCCCGCGGCCCAGGCGGGTGTCGCGGTGGGCGACGTGATCGTCGGATTCGCCGGTCAGGACATCGACGGCCCGGCAGAGTTTTTGCTTCACGAGACCCGCGCGGCCGTGGGCGAGACCCGACCGCTCGAGGTGCGCCGAGACGGGGAGCGGATCACGCTCGACGTCCTCGTGGGCAGGCGGCCGCGTGATCGGTAGCCTGCGATTCCGCCGCGGATTCGGTGGCCGGCCGCTGGCGGCCGCACGCCGGCCGCGATACCATCCCGGTGTCAAATGCACACGCCCGCGGGGCGTGGATCAGTCAGCCAGCTCCGGGGCCAGCCAGATGGAAGCCTTCCGCAGAATCCAGACCGGCAAGAAGGGCGATATCCACATGGTCGCCTTCAAGGACTCGAAGATTCTCGACGACGCCGTGCTCGACGCGATCCGGCAGGAGATCACCACGCTCATCGGCAAGGCCTCGGGCCCCGACGTGCTGCTCGACTTCGCCAACGTCGAGTTCATGTCGAGCGCCATGCTCGGGCTCCTCGGCCAGCTCCACCGCAAGATTTCCGGCGGCCATGGCCGGCTGAAGATGTGCGGGATCCGGCCCGAGATCATGCAGGTCTTCAAGCTCACGAGCCTCGACAAGCTGTTCAGCATCCACAAGGACGCGCCGGCCGCCCTGGCGACGTTCACCTGACGGCGGGACGCATGTTGGACCAGACCGCGGCCGCGGCGCCCTCCGGCGCCGGCATCGACGTGGTGATCGCCGAGGACAGCCGCATCCAGGCGAAGATGCTGGAGCGCCGCCTCGTCGAGGCCGGCCACCGGGTGCGGTGGGGCGAGAACGGGGCCAAGGCGCTGGCGCTCGTCCGCGAGCGGCGGCCCGACATCGTCGTTTCCGACATCGAGATGCCGGAGATGACCGGCTACGAGTTCTGCAAGGCCGTGAAGGGAGATCCGGCGTTGCGGACCATCCCGTTCATTCTGCTCTCCACGCTCTCCGACCCGATCGACATCATCCGCGGGCTCGACGCGGGGGCCGACAACTACGTCACGAAGCCCTACGAGCCCGACTTCCTCCTCGGCCGGATGCGGTCGCTGTTGGCCACGCCGCTGGCCGACGTGCAGGACGCGGCCGCCACGCTCGAGGTGTCGCTGGCGGGCCAGACCTTCCGCGTGCAGGCAGGCCGCCAGCAGGTGCTCAATCTGCTCGTCTCGACCTTCGAGAACGCGGTCGCCAAGAACCAGGAGCTCGTCGTCGCCAACCAGGAACTGTCGGTGGCCCGCGATAGCCTGGAGAAATCGAACCACGAGCTCGTCGGGCTGAATGCGGAGATCAGCCGCCGCAACGCGCAGATGGTCCGCGACCTGGAGGCGGCGGCGAAGGTGCAGCGGTCGCTGCTGCCGGCGGCCGACGCGGAACTGCCGGCGGCGCAGGTCGCGTGGCGCTACGTGCCCTGCGCCGACCTCGCCGGCGACTTCCTCAACGTCTTCCCACTCGACGCGGAGCATGCGGGCCTGTTCGTCGTCGACGTCAGCGGCCACGGGGTGCCGTCGTCGCTGATGGCCGTCACGGTGGGCCGGTTCCTCGTGCCGAAGGTGTCGGAGTCGTCGCTGCTCGTGCGGCAGGCGGCCGACGGGGGCGTGAGCATCGTGGCCCCGGCCGACGTGGCCACGCAGCTCAACCGGCTCTTCCAGGCCGACGAGTTCTCGGGGCTGTATTTCACGATGCTCTACGGCGTGCTGCACCTGCCCACGGGGCGTCTCGACTACGTCTCGGGCGGGCATCCCGCGCTCGTGCGGGTGCCGGCCGCGGGGGGCGACGTGGAGCATCACGGCGCCGAGGGCTTTCCGATCGCGTTCGTGCCTGATGTGGGCTACGAGCAGAAGACGCTGCAACTCGCGCCGGGCGACCGCATCTATCTCTATTCCGACGGTGTTCCCGAGGCGATGGACGCGGAGCGGCAGCCGTTCGGCGAGGATCGCATGAACGACTGCCTGCGCGCATCACGCGGCCGGCCGCTCGACGAGAGCGTGGCGGCGTTGCTCACCGCGGTCGAGGAATGGTGCAAGCCCGCCGGCCCGCTGGACGACGTGACGATCCTCGGCCTCGAGTGGCGTCCGTAATACGGCTCGCATGTGATCCTCGCGCGTCCCCGCGCCTGTCCCGGCGTCGGAGCTGCCCGTGCCGTCTCGCGCGGACGTTCGCGAAGGGCGTCGTGCGTGAGCCGGATTACCGTGGCCGCGGGCGGTAGTGGCAGGAGCCGCCGTCGGCGACCCGCTCCCAGTCGTCACTCACGCCGATGAGGGTCTCCGCGCCGCCCAGGAACAGCGCGCCGTCAGGCCGCAGCACGCGGCGCACTTTCGCCACCAAGGCCGTCCGCGTGAGCGGGTCGAAATACAGCATCACGTTCCGCAGGAAGACGATGTCGCAGGGGGGCCAGGCCGGCCAATCGGCGTTGAGATTGAGCTGCCGGAACTCGACGAGCTGGCGGATCTCGTGCGTCACGCTCCAGCGGCCCTGGAGTTGGCGGAAATACTTTTGCAGCAGGTGCGGCGGAACGCCGCGGGCGATCTCCAGGCCGCTGAAGACGCCCTCGCGGGCCCGGGCCAGCACGACGTCGGAAAAGTCGGTGGCCAGGATGCGGATCTTCCAGGCGGCCACGAGGTCGCGGAAGTGCTCGTGAAGCACCATCGCGATGCTGTAGGGTTCCTGGCCGGTCGAGCAGGCCGCCGACCAGATCACGAGCGACCGCTCGCGGGTCCGGCTGACGGCGAGTTCCGCGATCACCCGCCGTAGGGCCTCGAAGGGGGCCTGGTCGCGGAAGAACGAGGTCTCGTGGGTCATCATCGCGCAGAGCACGTCGCGCTCCAGCGACGGGTCGTCGCCGGAGCGGACACGGTCGAGGAGCGTCTCGATGGACGGGAGGCGTCGCTGGCGCACGATGGGCAGGAGGCGGGCCGTGACGAGATAGTGCTTCGTGCCGTCGATGCAGACGCCGGTGCGCCGCTTGAGGAGGCCGCACAGGAAGGCGAACTGCGGTTCGGCGACGTGCATCGGGGCTCGCTCGGGCGACGTCAGCCGCCGCGCCTCGTCAGGCGCAGCGAGATCTCCGTGCCGATCTGGCCCAGTGGCAGCACCGCGTCGGCGAGCCCGGCCCGCACCACCTCGCCCGGCATGCCCCAGACGACGCTCGTGAACTCGTCCTGGGCGACGACGGCGCCGCCCGCATCGACGAGGGCCCGGCTGCCGGCGAGCCCGTCGCGGCCCATGCCGGTGAGCACCACGCCGAGCGTGCCGCCGCCCCAGACCCGCGCGGCGGAGCGGAAGAGCACGTCGGCCGCCGGCCGGCAGGAGTTTTCCGGCGACGCGTCGGTGAGGCGGGCCCGGGGATTCGCCGCGTCGCCCGCAATCTCGAGGTGCCGGCCGCCCGGGGCGAGCACCACCGTGCCGCGGTCGAGCCGCATGCCGTCTGTCGCTTCCACGACCCGCACCCCGCAGAGTTTCGTGAGGCTGCCGGCGAGCTGCGTCGTGAAGAAGGCAGGCATGTGCTGCACGATGACGATGGGCACGGGTGCGCCCGGTGCACACGCCGGAAGAACCTCGGCGAGGGCCGTCGGCCCGCCGGTCGAGACCGCGACCACCACGCCACGAACCGGTTCACGCCGCGCGAAGGCGGGCGGCCGGCGGACGACGGGGCTCGAGGGCTCGGCCGGAGCGGGCGCCGGTCCGCCGCCGGATGCGGCGAGGGCCCGGATCCGCGAAACCACGTCAGTGCGGATCCGCTCCTTGACCGCGGTCGGATCGAGCCCCGCGGGCTTCGCCACGTAATCGTTCGCTCCGGCGAGCAGCGCTTCCACGGTCGCCTTCGCGCCACGCTCGGTGAGGCTCGAGAACATGAGGACAGGCAGTTGGGGATGCCGCCGCCGTATCTCCCGCAGCGCCTCGAGACCGTCCATGACCGGCATCTCGACGTCCAGCAGCACGATGTCGGGCAGGTCGCGGGCCAGCGCCTCGAGGCAGGCCCTGCCGTTGACGGCGGTACCGGAGACCTCGATACCGGGTTCGGCGTCGAGCGCGGCGGCGAGGATGCCGCGGATGGTCAGCGAGTCGTCGCAGACGAGCACCCGGATCGGCCGGGTGGCCGCGGCCACATCGGCCGCACTGCAGACCTTCAGTTCGACGAGCTTCCGCACGAGCGCCGCCGGCGTGAACGGCTTGGCGAGGTAGCCATCGACGCCGGTGGAGAGAGCCTCGGCTACCCGGTCGCGGGCGTGCTCGGTCGAGATCATCAGGAGTGGCAGGTCGCGATGCGGCCCCGCGGCCCGCAGCCGGCGGACGAGCTCCAGCCCGTCCATCACCGGCATGTGCCAGTTGACCGTGACGAGATCGGGCCGTCCGCCCGACTCGAGCGCGGCCAGGGCCTCCTCCCCGTTGGCCGCCTCAACGCAGTCGAACCGCAGGCCACGCAGCGTCCGGGCGACGATGCTCCGCACCGGCTTCGAGTCGTCGACGATCAACGCCCGCATGGACCCCGGCCTCCGTGTCGCCCGCCGTCGGCAAGCCTAGCAGACGCCCGGTTCAGCGCTGGTACTCGCCGACGAGCGTCTGGAGGGCCTGGGCCATCCTCGACAGTTCCTGCGAGGCGAGCTGCGTGTTGGCGGCCCCCTCGGCCGTGCTCTGGGCTGCGCGGGCCACCTGGAGGATGTTTTCGGCGATCTCCCCCGAGCCGGTGGTCGCGTGGCCGATGTTGCGGACGATCTCGCCGGTCGTCGCCGATTGCTCCTCGACGGCGGCCGCGATCTTCGTCTGCAGGGCGTCGATCTTCTCGATGACGCCGCGGATCTCAGTGATCGCATCGACGGCGCGGCGGGTGTCGGCCTGCATGCCCTCGATCCGCCCGCCGATCTCCTCGGTGGCGCGGGCCGTCTCGCGGGCCAGTTCCTTGACCTCGTTGGCCACGACGGCAAAGCCCTTGCCTGCGTCCCCTGCACGGGCCGCCTCGATCGTGGCGTTGAGCGCGAGCAGGTTGGTCTGCTCGGCGATCGAGTTGATGACCTTGACGACCGCGCCGATGTCGGTGCTGGAGCGTCCCAACGCATCCATCGTGGCTGACGTCGCCGTCGCGGCCTCGACGGCCCGGCGGGCGGTGGTGGCCGCGTCGTGGGCGTTGCGGGCGATGTCGTGAATGCTGACGGTGAGGTTTTCGATGGA
>CAIXGY010000017.1 GCA_903919035.1 uncultured Planctomycetaceae bacterium
CGGACCTCGTGGTGCCGGGCATGGAACTCCGGCTCCCGCGGCCGGTCACCGCTCCGCCGACGTGACCGCTCCGACGAAAGCCTGGATGGCAGCGGACGGCGAGGCGGCCTGGCGTTGGTTCCTGGGCATGGTCGCGGCGAGGCGGTCGCCGGTCAGGTCGGTCTCGAACTGCCGCAGAAACAGTGATGGCAGCGTGTGCTCCGGCAACTTCGGGGCCTGCTTGAAGGTCTGCCCGCGCTTCTCGTGCCAGCCGTCGGGTCGCTGCTTCTTGAGCAGCTCGTAAATCTTGACGGCGTCGGCGTCCTTGGAACCGCCGATCACGAGGATGGGGATGTCGCGTTTCACCCGCTCCGCGCCGAGGGCGGGCGCGATGGAGAAGCCGCGCGTGATCCATGCCGGGCTCACGAGGACGAGCCCGCGCACCTCACCTCCCTGGGGCCCGGTCGCGATCGCGGGCCATGCGGCGTCGGCCACGATCCAGTGGGCGGCGACGGCGGCTCCGACGCCCACGCCGACCACGACGACCTTCGACATGTCGAGCCTGCCGGCGTCGGCCTGTGACTTGATCCAGTTGCGTACCGTCTCGACATCACCCCGGTCACGTGCCTGGGCGCGGACGCGGCTCCCCGCGGTCGCCGCCATCTTCGCGAAATCGGTCGACTTGAGCGACCGGATGTCGGCGCTGTCGCCGCCATGGTGGCGGAGATTCGGGGCCACCACGGCGATGCCATTGGCCTGCAGGTCTCGGGCGAGCGGCTCGACGGACGCGTGTGACCCGCCCAGTTCGTGGAGGAGGATCACGACGGCCGGCGGCCCGACATCGTCGTCGGACCGCGCGGCCGGGTAATACCAGGCTTCGAGCGGGACGTCATCCGACGTCGTGAAGCGGAGACGCTCGTCGCGAGCGGCCGCTGCCTGCGCCTCGGCCGCCACCGCCGGCGCACCGGGTGCCGAAACCTGACCCTGCGCCGCGGTCCCCGTCATGACCGAGAGCAGGGCTACGGCCAGGCGAGCGGTGCCCCCGGGGCGCCCAGCCGATCGGGTCGGTGGTGCGGGGCCGCGGAGCAGGGCGGGTCGGCATCGCCGCGGGAACCGCGGGACATGGGCGAGGAGGAATGATTCGGGCATGAGTCACCCCGGAGCGGCCCGCCGAGCCAGAGTCGTGATGGCCGGCGGATCAACACAATAGAATACGGGAGAGAATACGGGAGCCGGGGGTCGGCAGCCATGCGACCGAGCCGCGGCGACCGGGTTTCGCCGGCCTCAACCCCTGCGCGACGGTGACTCCATGGGTTCGCTCGATCGGCCGCGGCCGTGGCGGACGAGGGACGCGATGGCGACGCCGTTCGCCGGCGACGCGCCGGCCTTGGCGGTGAGCCTGGTCGTCCACGTCGCGCTGCTGCTCGCTCTGGCCGCGGTGGTGATCCCGCCCGTTCCCCACGCGCCGCCGCCGATCACCATCCTCCAGGATCCCCCGGATCCGATCGAGCCAGAGGACACGGAGCCTCCGGAGTTGGTCGTCGGCCCGCCGGAGGATTTCGTCGGCGCGCGAGGTGATGCCGCTGAACAGGCCGCCGCATCGTTGGCCCCCGTGCTCGCCGAGACGTCGGCAGTGCCGGTCGAGGTCGTGGAGTTGTTCGAGCATGGAGACCTGCACGTCGCCGCTCCCGACGACGCCGTCGTTCCCCAGGGCCTCGACATCACGGCCGACGTCGCGATTCGTGGGGACGTGGCCGTGGGCACGTCTGGAGCCCGGGGCGCCGTCGACCGCCTCACGGCGGAGATCAGGGCATCGCTCGACCAGAAGCCGACGCTGGTCTGCTGGATCTTCGACCAGTCGATCAGCCTCGTCGGTCAGCGGCAGGAGATCGCCACTCGCCTGGGCCGCGTGTTCGACGAACTCGACGCCGCCGGACCGGAGGCAGACCGCGGCGACTTGACGCACATGGTGTTCGCCTACGGAAGGCAGGTCACCGCCGCCGTGCCGCAGCCGACGTCCGACTGCACGAGGGTGGTGCGGGCGATCGAGTCGATTCCCGTCGATGAGTCGGGCGAGGAGATGACCTTCACCGCGCTCGCCACTGCCGCCAAGGCCGCCAAGGCCGTCCGGAGCAGTCCGGCCCGGCGGCACGTGATGATCGTGGCCTTCACCGACGAGGCGGGCAACGACGAGCAGTACGCCGACCAGGTGGCGGCCTTCTGCCGCGCGCAGGCGATGCGGGTCTTCGTCGTCGGCGTCCCGGCGCCGTTCGGACGGCGGCAGGTGCCGGTGCGCTTCGTCGAGTTCGACCCCAGGTATGCCTCCGACGAGCAGTTCGCGGTCGTCGATCAGGGGCCCGAGACCCTTCACCCCGAGGTGGTCTGGGTTCGCGGAGGGGCCCTGGATGCGGAGCCGATGGATTCGGGGTTCGGGCCCTACAGCCTGTCGAAGGTCTGCGCCGAGACCGGTGGCATCTATTTCTGCGTCCATGCCAATCGCCGGCTCGGGGAGCGCGTGGCCGAGACCGCACCGATGGCCTCACGCCTCCGCTACTTCTTCGACGGCGACGTGATGCGCGCCTACCGGCCCGACTACCTGCCGGCCGCCAAGGTGGAGCAGGCGATCGCGGCGAACCGGGCCAAGCATGCCTTGGTCGAAGCGGCCCGCAGCGCGGCGATCGATCCTTTGATGGAGCCGCGGACGACGTTTCCGCGGCAGGACGACGGCACGCTCGCGGGCCTCTTGAGCCAGGCTCAGCGGGGGGCCGCGGTGCGGGCCCCGAGGCTCGACGCGCTGCTCGCGATCCTGCAAGTCGGGCAGGCGGACCGCGACAAGCTGGGCTCGGGCGAGAAGCGCTGGCAGGCCGGGTATGACCTCGCGATCGGGCGCGTGCTCGCCGCGAAGATCCGCACGGACGCCTACAACATCATCCTGGCGCAGGCGAAGGCCGGGATGAAGTTCGCGGATCCCCGCAACGACACCTGGAATCTCGTATCCAGCCACGCGGTGACGAACGTCGGCTCGCAGACGGAAAAGCTGGCGGCACGGGCCAGGATGTATCTCGAACGGGTCGTCCGGGAACACCCGGGCACGCCCTGGGCCCTGATCGCGGCCGACGAATTGCGGACGCCGTTGGGCTACGAGTGGCGGGAGTCGTTCACGGGTGTCAACGTGCGCCGGGACGAACGGGTCGGCAACGGAAATCCGGTCCGGCCCGACGACCGGAGGCGAATCGTCGCTCCGCCGAAGCCGAAGCGTCCGCTGCGGAACTTGTGACGCGCGGGTGCGACGGGCTGCGAGCATGCAGTCAACTCACCCAAACCGCTCGGGGTTGCCCGTGTCGTCTCGCTCGGACGTTCACTGCGCCCATCCTGGGCTTCGTTCACTCGATGCCGCCCTCGCTTCGCCATCCTGGCTGCGCTCGGCCAGCAACGCCGGCTCGACGTCACGGGCAACCCCTCGCTGACGTGCTGGTGCAGTTGGGGTGTGGCTCGGGGCTGCCCGTGTCGTCTCGCTCGGACGTTCACTGCGCCCATCCTGGGCTTCGTTCACTCGATGCCGCCCTCGCTTCGCCATCCTGGCTGCGCTCGGCCAGCA
>CAIXGY010000018.1 GCA_903919035.1 uncultured Planctomycetaceae bacterium
GCCAGGTCGTCACCGATCTCGGCCAGATGATCGCGGAGTTCGTCGGCTGCGGCGGCGAGTCGCTCCGTGGCGGCCGACCGCCCGGGGCCGTCGAGCCCTGCGGCCCGCTGCCTCCGCTCGAGGAGCCGCCTCCATTCAGCGACGACGCTCTCCTGCCATGCTGCGGCCGCCGCGGCGGCGGGTCGGCCGTCGGCGCGACCGAGGGTGCCTGACCAGTCGCCGGTCTGCGGCAGCGAGTTGCGGTAGGCGTCGGCGAGCGGACCGACCGCGGCCCGGCGAAATCCGGCGCTCGACCACGACGGATCTCGGAGATGCGACAGCCCTTCCAGGAAGAAGTGCAGGCCCACGACGATCCGCAGGAACGCGAGCGCGACCAGGGCGAGAATGGGGAGACGCATCGGCGGATGGCAGGCTGGCGGGGAGCGAGCGGGCTGCTGAACGAACATTGTAATTGAATACGGATCCGCCTGCAGGGCAATCGCAGCCGCCGCCGGTCAGCCGACGCCCGGCTCCCCTTGCGTTCGTGGGGATGGGACTGCGACAACCGAGGCCATGCGCATCGTGTTGTGTTATCCCGTGGAGGCGGCCCACCTGGCCCGCATCCGGGCGGTCGCCCCGGATGCGGAGATCATGGACGCCGGCCAGGAGCGGGTGGCGGCGGAACTGCCCGAGGCCGATGTCTTCTGCGGTCATCCCAAGGTTCCCGTGCCGTGGGAGGAGGTCGTCGCCCGGGGCCGACTGCGGTGGATCCAGTCCTCGGCGGCCGGCCTCGACCACTGCCTCGTGCCAGCGGTCGTGGGGAGCCCGATCGTCGTCACGAGCGCGTCGGGCGTGCTCGCCGACCAGGTGGCGGAGCACGCGATCGCGTTGGCCACCGCCTGCACCCGCCGCATCCCGCTCTTCCTCGACCAGCAGGCCCGGCGGGAGTTCGTCCGCCGGCCCACCCGCGACCTGACCGGCGCCACCGTCGGGATCGTGGGTCTCGGCGGCAACGGTCGCCGGCTCGTCGAGGTGCTCGTGCCGTTCCGGGTGCGGATCCTCGCCACTGACTGGTTTCCGGTGCGGAAGCCGCCGGCCGTCGAGTTTCTCGGTGGCCCCGACACGCTCGCCGACCTGTTGCCGCAGATCGACGTGTTGTTCCTCTGCCCTCCGCTCACCGCGCACACCCGTCACATGATCGACGCCGCGGCGCTCGCGCGGATGAAGCGCGGATCCATCCTCGTCAACGTGGGTCGCGGGCCGCTCGTCGACGAGCACGCGCTCGCCGCCGCGCTCGCCTCGGGCCACCTCGATTCCGCCGGCCTCGATGTCACGCCCGATGAGCCGCCGGCCGCGGACAGTCCGCTCTGGACCGCCCCGCGACTCGTGATCACGCCACACGTCGGCGGGCAGGCGGCGGGCCGGATCGATGCGATGACCGATTTTTTCTGCGATAATCTCCGGCGGTGGTTCCGCGGCGAGCCGCTCGTGAACCTCGTCGACAAGCGTCTCGGCTTTCCGGAACCGCCCGCCGATCCCCGCGCTGAGCATGCCGGATGAGCACCACGGTCCTGCATCACGACCCCCCGACCATCTCCGCCGCCGGTGACGCGGGCAGTGCCTGCCCGGAGGAGCTGCTCTCCCGCTACGGCGAGATTCTCTCGGCCCCCCGGCTCAACTGGACGGTCTACCACACGCTCGCGCGGCGGCTCGGCTCGGGCGGCCAGGGCGTCGTCTATCTGACCGAGCGCCGCGGCACCGACAACTTCACGCTCCCGGTCGCCCTGAAGATCTTCTCGCCGGAACGTTTCGAGTCGGAGGAGCTGTATGCCGAGGCGATGCATCGGATCGCCGCCGTGGCCGCCCGGGTGGCCCAGATCCAGCACGACAATCTGCTCGACGTGCACAACTTCGTCGAGCAGCGGCGGATCCGCATCATGGAGATGGAGTGGATCGACGGCTACGACCTGTCGCGGCTCCTGGCCCCCGACCTGATCGAGCAGACGCGGGCCAGCGTCGGAGCCGACCGGTGGCGGTATCTCAACGACGTGATCGTGACCGCGGGTCCGCGGCAGTCGCGGCTCAAGCCGGGGCCGGCGATCGCCATCGTCCGCGAGTGCCTCGCCGCACTCGCCGCGCTGCATCGCGAGGGGATCGTGCACGGCGACGTCAAGTCGGCGAACATCATGGTGAAGCGGACCGGCAACGCGAAGATCATCGACATCGGCTCGGCGCACGCCATCGACGAGGCCCCGCCCGCGCGGACGTGCACGCCTGCCTACGCCGCTCCCGAGGTGCTCGAGGGCCGCGGCAACACGCCGCGGTCGGATCTCGCCAGCCTCGGCTACGTGCTCGTGGAGATGCTCGCGGGCCAGCCGCCGTTCGCGGGACTCACCTCGCTTGCCGACCTGCTCGAAGCGAAGCGGACGCTGGCCAACCGCCTGCCCCAGATCCTGCCGGCCGACGTGACCTGCAACCAGCTGCTGATGGACTTCTGCCGCGGCCTCATCGCGGCCGATCCCGCGAAGCGGTTCCAGGGGGCGGAGGACGCCGATCTGGAGAAGCGGGGCGCCGCGGCCTTCCATCGCCAGCTCATCGTGGGCGGCCTGGCGAGCGAATACGAGAACGAGATCCGCGCCTGGCTGGACGACCTGGTGTGAGCGGCCGCGGCGACGAGGGTCAGCGCAGGCGACGGTAGACGAGGCGGATGAGGCCCGGCGTGATCCGCGGAGCGAGTCGGGCGAGCCGCCAGAGCCAGCGGGCGCGGAGGCCCACGACGATGAACCGCCGGTGGCGGGCCGCTCCCCGCAGCACGCGTCCGGCAAGACGGTCGGCCGTCCAGAAGCTCGCCGCCATGCGCCGCCGGGCCTCACGCTCCGCGACGGGCGACGCGAAGTGCCAGGTGTCGAGCAGCCCGGATCGAAAAAACCCCGGGCACACGACCGTCACGCACAGTTCGCGCCGGGGGCACTCGGCGGCGATCGCGGTGGAGAGCGCCACGACTCCCGCCTTGCTCGCGGAGTAGGCCGCCATCGCCGGCAGCGCGACGAGCCCCGAGATCGAGGCCACGTTCACGAGCCGCGAGCGGCCGGGGCTCGACCGCAGCCACGGCACGAACGTCTCGCACGCCAGTGCGGTGCCGAGCAGGTTCGTCTCCACCACCCGCCGCCACTGCACGTCCGGCACGGTGCCCACCTCGCCGGCCGCGCCCACGCCGGCCGCGTTCACGAGCATGTCGAGGGCGGGCCACTCCGCGCGAAGACGGTCGTGGAGCGACCGCCAGCCCGCTGCATCGCGGACGTCGAGCGCGACGCACAGGCTGTCAGGACCGTCGGCGGGCGGCCACGAGGGCCCCGCGAGGTCGACGCGGGCCACCGTCCAGCCGCCGGCCGTCAGGCGATCGGCGACGGCACGACCGAGTCCGCCGGCGGCGCCGGTGACAATCGCGTGACCGGGACGCAGGCGGCGGGGAAACACGGCGATCGGAAGGCCGCGGCGGGCGAGGTGCGAAAGCGAGGGTGACGGGACTCGAACCCGCGGCCTCCAACGTGACAGGCTGGCGCTCTAACCAACTGAGCTACACCCCCGTGAACCGCCCGCGATATCGGCCCTCGTGGGGCCACGTCGCGCACGCTCCGGGCTATCACCTCGGGCCGAAGTATACCTCGGCCGCCGTCCGGCGGAAGTCGGGCCTTCCGTCTCGGCACGCCGATCGGCTCACATCACGCCGCGGGACGGGTCGTAGCCCTTTTGCTCGGCGATCGCGAGATCCTGCTCCGCCTGGCCCGCGAGGCCGACGGCGCGGCAGGCGAGGCCGCGGTGGTGGTGCATGACCGCGAGGTCGCGATCGAGGATACGCAACTCCCGCGCGGCACCGACGTGATCTCCCGCCCGGGCCCTTTCGACGGCGTCGCGCCTGCGGCCCTCCGCGCCGGCGATCGCGAGATTGAGGTGATCGATCGCCTCCTGCTGTCGGCCGAGCAGATGGAGCAGGTAGCCTCGCGTGTCGAGGAGTTCCGGCGTGGGATCCGCCTCGCCGGCGAGGGCGGCGTCGATGTCGGCGAGCGCCTGCGGCAGGTCGCGACCCACGAGCCCGCGGACATACGCGCGGTGGTTCAGGGCCTCGGGATCGCCGGGCGTCGACAGGTCCACCGCGGCCTCCGCGTCGGCAAGCGCGTCGTCGGGCCGGGACAGGACGACGTGGACGAGGGCCCGCAGCCGCCGGGGTCGCGCTGCCGTGGGCGCGAGTTCGATCGCCCGCGTGGCGTCGTCTCCGGCCCCCGTCACGTCGCCGGTATCGAGCCGCAGCATCGCCCGCCAGCACAAGAGGTCGATGGCCAGGACAGGATCGTCGCTCCAGGCGAGCGCGCGGCCGACGGCGCCGATCGCGGCGGCCGACTGCCCGCGGGCCTCGCAGCCGTACGCGCGGCGCAGCGCCGAGCCGACGACGAACTCCCGCGCCATGGGCAGGAGCGCGGGGGCGACGAGCCCAGGGCCGATCACCGCGGCCAGCAGGCCGATCACGATCAGCCGCTTGCCGCGGCCCGGCCGGCCCCCCGGCCGCCCCGTCCTCTGCGTTCGCTCCGTTCGCTCGACCAACGCTGGGCCGTCGAAATCCGGCGGAATCGGAAAGCCGAGGCGATCGTAGCGCATGGCTCGCGGGCCGAGAGTGAAGCGGTCGTCTTCCGTTCGCCGCCTGACCGCCATGGTATTCTCGGCGACACGAGATGGCGAGCAGCGGGTCGAGTCCGCGCGGCCGCTCGCCCCAGGGCATCCGGAGGTCCACCATGCCGCTCTTCGAGGTCGAGACCAGCGGCCACATCATCATCTCGTGGGCTGCCGATGACGCGGCCGCCGCCGCGGTGGTCGAACAGGCCTACCCCGGGGAGACGATCGTGCGGCTCACCCGCCGGCCCCGCGACACGTGGGTCATCTCCAAGTCGGCACTGGGGCTCACCGACTCGCGGATCAATCCGTGCGACACGGCGCGGGACTGCCTCGCCCGCGCCTCGGGCGACAAGGTGCACGCGATCCGCCTCTACATGCACGAGACGGGCGATGACCTCGACCGTGCCCGCAAGGTGATCGAGTCGAACATGGTCATGGGCTGGTGAGCGGATCGCCCATCCGCAGCACGACCAGGTGGTTCGGGGCGTCGAGCCCCTCCGCGTCGGCGACCGCGACCAGCGCGATGCCGCCGCCGGCGAGTGCGGGCCCGAGGGCCAGACCCTCGAGGTTGCAGCCGAGCGCCGCCCGCCACAGCAGGCGTTTGGCGACGTGCGCCTCGGGGCGGTCGGCGAGCGCCGTGGCGTCGGCCGGCAACGCCGCCGCGGTCCGCGTGTCCACCGCGTAGAGTCGATTCTCGAACGGCGGCAGCCCCCGGCCCGCCGAGCGCTCGAGCACGAGCAACCGCCCGTCGTCCAGGCACGCCAGCGCGACGACGCCGGAATACACCTCTCCCGCACCCACGGGCACGAACAGATGCGGCGGATCGACCGCATAGGCGAACTGCCGCAGCCCGGAACCATCGGCGGCCGCCGCGACGAGACGCACGACGGTTCCGCGCGAGCGATCGGGAGGCGGCCCGTCGTCGGGCAAGGCCTCCTCGGTGGCCGTCCAGATCGTCGCGCCATCGGCCGCCGTGCACACGGCCTCGCAGCCGCGGTTCGGCCGCCGGCGGGCGAACGGCGCGGGCAAGGCGACGCCGCCCACGATCGTGCCGGCTTCATCGACGACATGGATGGCGGGCGTGTCTTCCTCGCAGAGGAGCAGGCGGTCATGCCCGCTGCCGTCCGCGGCCAAGCGGCCCGCCAGCCCGGGTGGGCATGGCGCGAGATCCTCGTAGTCGTGCGGTTCGGCCAGGCGCACGGCCCGGACGTCGCGGATGCCGCGGGGTTCGCCGGCAGGGTCGAGATCCAGCGCGAACGTCAGGAACGCCGCGCCGCTGTCCATGACCGCCGCCCAGCGGTCGGCGCCGAGCCAGGTCACGCCGCTCACGCCGGCCACCTCGATGGTCGCGCCATCGCCTGTCGGTGCCGAGTCGGGAAGCTGCAGCGTGCCCGCCACGGCGATCCGCGGCGACGGCGCCGCTTCGTCGCCAGCGGGCTCCGCGGTCAGGCCGTTGCATGGGGCCGCCACGACGACGCACAGGCATGTCGCGACGAGGCGCATCGACTGCATGACGCGGTTGTACCGCGCCGCGGTCGGCGGCCGTGCGGAAGAGTCAGTTGGGCCCGCCGGGGGCAGCCTCGAACGAGACGGGCATCACCCCCGCCGGCGGATCGGCAGCCAGACTCGACCGGGCCGGGCGATAACTCGACGTGCCACCCGGTCGATAGCCGGGATCGGGCCGCCGTGAGGGCGTGGCCGGAGCGGCGGCCGGAGCGGCGGCCGGAGCGGGCATGGCGGGTGGCGGTGCGGCTGCCGGCTGCAGTTCGGCGGGCGGAGCCGGGAACGCCGCCGCGGCGGCCGGCACCAACGCCGCAGCAGCCGGGGCGGCGGCAGTCGAGAATCGGCTTGTGCCGCTCGCCGCATAGCGGCCCTCTGCCGCCGCAGCTGGGTCGAGGGGCGCGGGCGTCCACTCGGGGGACGCGGCGCGGGCGTCGGCGAAGCGTTGGGGCGGTGTCGCGGGGGCCGTCGCCATGGCGGCCGGCGCCGCGGCCGCCGCGGGAGCAGCAGCCCAGGGCGGCGCGGCAGTCGAAATCGTTGGCCCGGCCTCGGCCGGACTGACCGTCGGAGCGCTCGCGACGGCAGGCGACGACCAGCCCGTGGCGGGCGGCGCCGGCTGTGCGGATGCTTCGGACGGCAGCGCGGCCGCGCTGGTCGCGTAGGGGCCGACCTGGGGCGCGATGCCCGGCGCGGATCCGGCGGCCGCCAGGCCTGTGGCGGGGGCGGTAGGTGGCGGCGTCGATCCGTATGTCACCGCGGCCGGCATCGCCCCCGGAGCCGCAGCCGCCTGCGCCGACGCATCGGGTAACGAATAGCCTTCGGGAGTCGAGGTGGTCGGATACGGTTTCGCCGCCGCGGACGGCTTTTGGACGTCGCCGGCGAGCGTCGGAGCCGCCGCGAGCGAGTCCGGCGACTCCGCCTTCTGGCTGAACGACATCCACGAGGGCTTCGCGCCCCACGAACCGCTCTTGCAGCCAATGGCCGGCGCCACGAGGCAGACCAACGCGGCGATCATGGCCGCCCGCTGGACCGATGAATCCCGACGCACACGTACCGCGAACATGCCAAGGCCTCCGGGTTCGGATCCTGCTCCGGGTTGGGGAATAGGATCCGGCCGGACGCCGCGTCAACGGCAGAAGCGCCGTAGCCCCGGCGAATCTGGGGGATTCACGCAGGCCGCGGAGCGTCCCGGCGGCTGGGCCGCGGCTACCGCTTCGCGAGGGCGTCGAACCGCGCACCCACGGCATTCCAGTCGATCACGTCGTAGATGGCCGCCACGTAATCAGCCCGCTTGTTTTGATACTTGAGGTAGTAGGCGTGTTCCCACACGTCGATCCCGAACAGCGGGACGTTGCCGTGCATGATGGGGCTGTCCTGATTGGCCGTGCTCTCGACGAGCAGCTTGCCGCCCTTGTCGGCCGACAGCCACGCCCATCCGCTGCCGAACCGCTTCATCGCAGCGTCGGAGAGCGCCGTCTTGAAGTTCTCGAAACTGCCGAACACGCTCCGCACCGCCTCGCCGAGATGTCCGGCCGGCTCGCCACCCTGGCCCTTGCCGAGCGACAGCCAAAACAGCGAATGGTTGGCGTGGCCGCCGCCGTTGTTGCGAACGACCGTGCGGATCGCCTCGGGAACCTTGTCGAGGTCGGCGATCAGTTTCTCGACGGGCAGTGCCGCCAGGTCGGGGTGGGCCTCGAGCGCCTTGTTGACGTTGTCGACGTAGGCCTTGTGGTGTCGGTCGTGGTGGATCTCCATCGTCCGCGCGTCGATCGAGGGCTCGAGGGCGTCGAAGGCGTAGGGCAGGGCGGGCAGCGAGTAGGCCATGGCACGGGCTCCTGGGACGGGGGAGATGGACGAGGGGATGCGGTGTTCGGCGGGATCGTAGCCGACCCCCGGCTGACCGGCAAATTGCCGGGACCCCGCGACCCTGCGGGTGGGCGCGGTTGCGCCGGCGGCTCCCGGCGCGCCGAACCTGCCGAACCTGCTCACGGTGCGTCCTGCCACGACGCGGCGCTGGTGGTTGAATCCCGGGCCGCAGGATGGTCGACATCCCCATCACCTGGTTGTTCCGCGGTCGGCACGGATGCTGGCCTCGGGGCACCGGTGGGATGCCTCGCATCCCTCCAACCCCGGATGGATTCGGGCGCACGTCATGGCTTCCCCTGCGCAGCGACGCGATCAGCGGCGGCGATTGTTGGTGTCGTGGAACCGGCCTGCGGTCGGGTCGACCGCGGAGACTCGGTCGGCGCCGCGGTGCATGGCGGAATACGCGGCCGAGGCCCATCCGGAACGGCAGCGCGGACCGGCCGTGCTCATCCCCACGGGAGTTGGTGGCCTGGCGGCGGCGGCCATCGCGATCCTGGTGCCGGTGGTCGGCATCGCGGCGGTGGGCGGCTGGGAGAGCGTCGTGGGCCGACCGCTCATCGGGTCCACCGGCCGCTTCGCCAGGACGCTGGCGGCGCTCGCGACATGCTGTGACCCGCGGAGCATGGCGTCGCTGCAGGGCTGGCTCGCGGAGGTGTGGCTGCTGGTCGCCGCGGCCGTGGCGCTGGTCGTGAGGCTGATGCGGCGGCACCGGCGCGACGACTATCGCGGTCGCTACCGCGCCTGGGGTTGGATGGCGAGTGTGCTCGTGTTGACCGCGCTGGCCGCGGCCGTGCCCATCGGTCCGCTCGTCGGTGCCTTCGTGGCCGACGCGAGCGGCGTCGTGCTCGGCCCCCAGGGCATCGGCTGGTGGCTGATCGTCGCCGGGACCGCCTGGATCGTCGTCGCACTGTGGGCCGTGCTGCCGCTCCACGAGCGGACGGGCACGGCGATCTGGTTGACGCTGGCGCTCGTCGCCTTTGGGGGCGCCGCCGCGGCGGAGTGGCTCGCGGCCGGCCGCGACCGGTGGATCGTGGGCGGTCGGGCCGCCTGGTCGCTCGGGGCGGCGCTCGCGACGATCGCCATGCTCGCGGCCGCGCGGACGGTGATCCGCGAGGTGCGCGGACTGGCCGCCGCTCGTCCCCCGCGACGCGGGGCGAAGCCGGTGCGGCGGACCGAGGCGGCGGAGGCCGAAGCCAACGCCGACGACGTCGGGGAGCGGGCCGATCCCGCGGCGGACGCGGCGACGCTCGAGTCTGACGAGGAGGAATCGTCGACCGACTATGTCGACGGCTCGGAACAGGAGCACCGGCACCTGTCGAAGGCCGAGCGGAAGCGACTCAAGAAACTCGCGCGGATGAATCGCTCGGTGGCCTGATCCCGCCGGGAGCGCGGGGATGAACAGGATCTTCGCTCCCGCGATGTTGACGGGCGGCGGCGGTGGGGCCGATAACGCCGCCGGAGGCCCCGCATGACCGTCCGCACCCGCTTCGCGCCGAGTCCAACCGGCTACCTGCACATCGGCGGCGTTCGCACGGCGCTCTTCAACTGGCTCTTCGCGCGGCAGCGGGGCGGGCAGTTCATCCTGCGGATCGACGACACCGACGCCGAGCGGAACATCGACAGCGCCCTCGAGCCGATCCTCGAGGGGCTGAAGTGGCTCGGGATCGACTGGGACGAGGGGCCGGGCGTGGGCGGCCCGCACGCCCCCTACTATCAGTCGCAACGGGCCGACCGCCACCGGGCCGCGGCGGCGCGACTGCTCGCCTCGGGCCATGCCTACCGCGACTTCGCCACGCCCGAGGAACTCGACGAGGAGCGCAAGGCGGCCCAGGCGGCGGGGCGACCCTTCCTGTACAGCCGGCGGTTCGGGGCGTTCGACGACGCGACGGCGGCGCGGTTCACCGCCGAGGGGCGGGCGAGCGTCGTCCGCCTGAAGATGCCCCGCGAGGGGTCGCTCGTGATCGACGACGCCGTCCGCGGCCGCGTCGAGTTTGCCTGGAATCGCGAGCAGGACCACGTCGTGCAACGGGCCGACGGCTCCTGCCTCTACCATCTCGCGAGCGTGGTCGACGACCACGACCTCGAGATCACGCACGTCATCCGGGCCGAGGAGCACCTGTCGAACACGCCGCGGCAGGCGTACATCGCCCTGTCGCTCGGCTACGCCCTGCCGGCCTACGCGCACCTGCCGCTCGTGGCCGAACCAGGCAGCCGCACGAAGCTCTCGAAGCGGAAGCTCGCCCAGTATCTCAAGAACAACGACTTCAAGCAGGTCATGGAGCACGGCCTGAAGATCGCCGAACGGATCGGCCTGCGTCCGGAGGCCGACACGTTCAATCCGGTGATCGTCGACTTCTACCGCGAGGTCGGCTACCTGCCGTGGGCGATCGACAACTACCTCGCGCTGCTCGGCTGGAGTTACGACGACAAGACGGAGTATTTCACCCGCGACGAGCTCGTGAGGCACTTCACGTTGGAGCGGATCAACTCGTCGCCCGCCAGCTTCGACCCCAAGAAGCTCTGGGCGGTGCAGGATCATTACATGGCAGCGCGGTCCGTCGACGAGAAGCTCGCGCTCATGCTCCCGTTCCTCGTGAAGGCCAGGCTCCTCGCCGACCCGCCGCCCGCCGCGGCGGTCGACACCGTGCGGCAGGTGATCGAGGCCGCCGGCGACCGGCTGAAGGTGGCCGGCGACATCCTCGCCTATGCCGACTTCTTTCTCGTCGAGGAGCCGACGATGGACGATGCGGCCGTGGCGCAGCGGCTGGCGAAGCCGGGCGTTCGCGGCCTGCTCGAAGCCTTCGCGCGGGCGCTCGAGACCGTCGCGACCTTCGAGCCCGCAATGCTCGAGGCCGCGCTCAAGCAGGTGGTGGAGGCGGCAGGGGTCAAGGTGGGCGACCTCGTCCACGCCGTCCGCGTGGCCGTGACGGGAAAGACGGTCGGCCCGGGCCTCTATGACTGCCTGGCGATCCTCGGCCGCGAGCGCTCGCTGGCCCGGATCGCCGCGGCGCTTCCGCTCTGCGGCTGACCGGCGTACATTCGGCGTCCACTCCCGGTCTGGATCAACCCAGGAATTCCTCCATGCCTCTGCTCGTCGTCGGTAGCGTCGCCTTCGATTGCGTGGAAACGCCCACGGACCGCCGCGACGACGTCCTCGGGGGATCGTGCGTGTTCTTTTCCTACGCGGCGAGCTTCTTCTCGCCCGTGAAGATGATCGGCACGGTCGGCGAGGACTGGCCCGCCGAACACACGCGGTTTCTCGATGCCCGCGGGATCGACACCACCGGCATCGAGGTGATTCCCGGGGGGAAGACGTTTCGCTGGCGGGGCCGCTATCTCCCCAACATGAACGATCGCGAGACGCTCGAGGTGCACCTCAACGTGTTCGGCGACTTCAAGCCGAAGCTCAACGCCGCCCACCGCACGAGCAAGTTCGTGTTCCTGGGCAACTCGTCTCCGACGACACAGCTCTCGGTGCTCGATCAGTTGCCCGACGCGTCGCTCACCGTCGCCGACACGATGGATCTCTGGATCAACATCCAGCGGGACGAACTGGAGGCCCTCCTGAAGCGGATCGACGGCCTCGTGCTCAATGACGCCGAGGCCAAGCTGCTCGCCGAGGACGAGAACCTCGTGCGGGCGGGGCACGCCGTGCGGAAGATGGGGCCGAAGTTCGTCGTCATCAAGAAGGGCGAGCATGGGGCGATGTTCTTCAGCGAGCACGAGATGTACGTGATGCCGGCGTATCCCACGCCGCGGGTCGTCGATCCCACGGGGGCGGGCGACAGTTTCGCCGGCGGCATGATGGGCCACTTGGCGAGCCTCGGCCGCTTCGACCCACAGGCCCTCAAGGAGGCCCTCGCCTACGGCGTGATCACGGCCAGTTTCACCGTCGAGGACTTCAGCCTCGACCGC
>CAIXGY010000019.1 GCA_903919035.1 uncultured Planctomycetaceae bacterium
CAGGTCATCGCGAGTCCGCTGGATCGCGCGGTGCGGCCAAATCACCATCGCGAGCGGGTTTGACCTTGTGTCACGCTACCGCATTGTTTCAGCCTTGAACTCTATCTCTCCGTCGAAACGATCGACGACGGCCACTGCCCAAGACACGCCACATCCGAATTCACCACGATCAGCAGATATCTCTACGGTCAATTTGTCCCCATCCGTCATGAGAGACACAAACTTCCATTTGGGAGGAGCACGCCAGGCTCGCGTTTCCAACACCGCAATGACCATCTGCTTTTTCCAGTCGATCGCTTCAAGTTTCAGTGACGTCAGCAGAAGCTGTTCGACCTCTTCCTGGAGAGCGCCGTCTTTCTTGTCTAATGCCAATTCCTTCGTCTCACGACCCTTTGACGAAGTGGTGACGAGTTCCTCAACGCTTCGAATGACCAGCGGGTAGACCTCGTGCCATTTCTGTATGACCAGCGGATCGGCTGGCTTGTCGGCTCGCTTGATGTAGGACATCAACGGACCGTCGACGAAACTGCCCTGCGCAACGATTGCAAGCTCCGTTGGCGCCGCACCTTCCACAACCGGCACGACTACCTGCAACGTGGTGGTAGCTACGACTACGAACCAGAAAGTGTTCTGCTTGCAAGTTGAAACCATGAGAGTCCTCCAGTGGCCGAACGTTGGCGATCAGCGGCTCGCAGCCTTGGACAATCCACACCGCCTGATCTTATCGCGAGTCCGCTGCATCGCGTGGTTCGGCTGCTAATCCTGCGTCACGATTGCGAACCATCACCGCGAAGGCGCGTGTACACCTCCTCCGGGTCGGCTTGAGTCAAATATTCCACAGTGAAATCCGTTCTTCCTTTGGGATTGCGGAGAGCCGACGCCGCCAAATTCGGCGATACAAGCCACTTCGGAATCATCCACTGCTGAGCGATGACGGCCACGGGCTTTACGCCCTCAACAACCCAACATGCTTGGCCGCCGCTGATGCCCGGGAGATAATTCGCTTTGTGCATGGCGAATAAGACATCGTAAATGGTCGCATCGTCTTCAATCTGCAATTCCCAGTTGAGGGCATTGTCGCCCCAGTGCACTTCATCTCTTCCAACAGTCACTCTCATACGCGGTCCTCCCAATATTGACCACCGACAAGGCTGCCGAACGTTGGCAATCAGAAACTCGCCACCAACGAATCATCCACGCCGCCAGATTTTCACGCGAGACCGCTGCATGGGTTGGTTCGGCCCCCTATGAGCTCTGACTCTCTCGCGAATACGTCCGCGTGAAAAAGGTTTTGCTGTCGTGGCACACGTAGATCAACTGTGTCTCGATGCCCGGCGGGTTATCCTCTCGCAGGAATACCGCCATTTCTTTTCCACTTTTCACGCTGCGAGGCCTCTTTCTGGCAAGGCTTGCTAGGTGATACAGGCTCAAGAAGACGCTTGGCCAGAAGGCAATGCGTAGGAGACCCATAAAAAATCGGACGTGCGGCCTGATCTCGCCACTCGCGATCTCTCTGCCGTAAAAGAAAAGTATCACGGCCAAGGCAGGGAGAATCCCGAATAAGCCGACGCTGAGTAGGCGGACACGCGTGCGATAGGGCTTTTCAAAAGCCTCCGCCGTTTCCGCATCCTCGGGATATCCGACGAAATCTGCCAGTTTCCTGCGCTCAAGATGTCGCGTCGGAATCAGAAGGTTCATGGTGCGGCAGAACATGAAAGTTGATCAGCGGCGGACCATAGACTCAGATTCGCCGCTGGTCGCAAACCGCCATCTGATCCAGCGCCTGGTTCTGCCCGCTACGCCGTCCGCCGAGCATGGAGCAACTCGCCCGCCGCGATAGGGCGAACATCGTCCGCGTTGACAGTGATAAGGGCCACAGTGCGCCCGCTGCCGTCCACGAACTCGACTTCATAGGCCCGGCCGCCGTCGTAGATATGGACGATCGTTCCAACATCACCACGATTGAGCCTTTCGTGGAGCGGTTCACAGTCGAGCACGACGAGAGAATGTTCGGCAATCATGGCTCTTCAACCGGGTACGCAGTTACGAGGCGTGGAGGACGATCGGCCTCGACGATCCACATAGCCAACACGCTTGCAGAGCGATGGAGTCCACGACCGATTTGACCCTTCACGCCGTATGTTGGGCCGAACGGCGTGCGAACGGTAGCAAATTGCTCGCACGTGGTGGCCAGGGCCAATAGCTCGCTTGCCAGCTCCTGCCAACGGTCTCGGGCGTAGCCGAGCGACTGGAACCATGCCGCCTTGGAGCCACCGTCGGGATGTTTCGGATGGAGCAAGTAGTCGCGAACCTTTTTGGTTGCGACGGTCGCCTCGGTTGCGTCTGGGATCGGGTTTAAAGCAGCAGAACACTGAAGCTGATCAGCGGCGGACAATTGACTTGGCGTCACCGCGGGATTCAGTCCGCCGTCTGATCCAGCGCCTGGTTATATCCGCCCTTGCCACGCCGATGGATCGCGGCCGCCGAACATGATCGCAAAGACCACGATCATCTCGCCTTCGATACGGTAGTGGATGACATACGGGAAGCGGCGGATGCGGAGGGATCGTACCCCATAAGCATCGACGCCCACCCACTCGGGATTTCGCTGAATCCGGGCGAGAGCCTCGGAGCACTCGACAACGAAGTCCGAGCCGAGCCCAGCGGACATCTCCTCGTATTACCCGCGCCCGGCATCGAGATCAGCGACGACTTCAGGGCGATACCGAAGCACGAACTTCATCGACTATCCCGCAGTCGATCGAGAACCTCGTCCCACGTGAGCAACTACTCGGGCGACCGCTCGTGAGCGGCGATCCGCCGCTGCAGTTCCTCCCGTTGTTCGGGAGAAACTTCGACGGGCGAGTCTGGCGGGATGCTATCCCACAACGACTCGACCACGCGTAGCCGATCATGAATCGGCAGCGCTGTCAGTTCGGTAAGGGCCTGGGCTATGTCGATCATGAACGCATCCTACCACAGATCTAACGCCTGCGATCAGCGGCTCGCGACCACCGGATCATCCACACCGCTTGGCCTCATCGCGAGTCCGCTGCATCGCGTTGTTCGGGACGCCCTCGGATTCCCACGACCTCGCACGCTCTTCCATCGCTGGTAGCAACTCGGGCCAGTCATGGAGGGTAGCCGGATCAAAATCGGCACCATTTGGCCAGACCAAGGTGTGAACTTCGGGATCGATCCTAACCTGATTAAACAGGCTCGGATCACGAAGAGGGCCATACAGCGATCCGGCCAAGACCGGCCGAAAATCGATTTCACGCACGACACCGTCGCGGAACGAAACCCTTAGGCGATGGGGGCCAACAATCTGGAAGTTCGTGACGCGATGAAGGGCGTGAATCATGTCGGCACCTTATGGGAGCGGATCGATTGGCAGGGGTTCCGACCCGGCCTGCAACCGACTCCAATCGGCAACCAACTCCGATTGTCGCAACTCGGCCCAGGCCTCCACCAGTCTAGCCTGTCGCCGGGGCAAACTCCCAGCGAGCAACTCTATGGGGTCAAGGCCATACACGGCCTCATTGTCGCCGTGGTAGGCGTGAAAATGGGGCGTGTGATGAGGCCCGAGTTCGCAGTACATGCGAATGATGATTCCGTAAAAGCAACTGAGCTCAGCATAACTACATGAACCATGCTCTAGGGATGGTCCATCTTCTTGTAGCGCGACTCAATGTCCCGAACGACCAAGTTGAGCAGCTCGCAGCAAACAGACTCACCATGCCGCCGGACGTTATCGCGAGGCTGCTCCAACGACTGTTTCTGCATAGGCCTAACTGGACTCGTCGCCACGGTGCTCGCTGGAACTATCCGTGAGCGACCGGATTATCCGGCGCGCGAGAGGCTCCTTGATTTCGCGATGACGAGGCACAGGCTGGCATACACCTGTAGCCGGGTTGCGGTACCAATCATGCCGCCCACCATGCCGCACCAACACGCAACCGCTGGCCTCGATTGACTTGATGAGATCGACACGCTTCATGGCAGCACAAGTTCACCGACCTTGCGAGCGCCGGGAATATGACCGCCTGAAAGATCGAGGTAGAGATCCTTCAAATGCTCGATCAGGTCGGGCAGGCTCTCGCCTTGAGTCCAGTAATCCGGATATTCCTCAAGGTAGCCAAGCCACCAATCACCGTCTTGCCAGTGGACGTATTTGATCGTTTGCATAGAGCACCTCGTCTCGCCTAAACGAACCCGATAGTCAAAGTGTATCGCCACGGCAACGCCACACGCCAGCCGGAATCGCGAACCATGTGACTCCTCGCCACCGCCGCACGAGACCGACGGGCCGGTCGCCGAGGCACGATCTATGCCATGGCCCAATTTGTTTGCGGGGCAGAGAATCCAGGCGAACGCGACCCAAGGGGACCCGCCTGCATCATCAGCGGCAGCACAACACGGCTGGTGGCTCCTGTACTCTGGCTCTGGGCTTTGTTTACTGCAGAACGATAGCGATCAGCGGCTCGCGACCTTAGACTTCTCATTCCGACCGATCTTATCGCGAGTCCGCTGCATCGCGTGGTTCTGAACTCAACCCGCTACAGGCCGAGCCATTTACGGACAACCACCGAAACTGCATCCATTTGGTCGGGCGACAGCACGCCAAGACGGCGCACAAGTTTGGCGTGTGGAATCGAGACGAGGTTCTGCGAGTCGAAGACGCCCGGCTTCAGAAATCGGGCCGGAACAGCAACTTCGAAACCGGATCCCCTCGCGCTCGTTGTGTGGGCGACAACAGTCGCGAGCACACGATCATTGGGGACAGCCACCGGAACGCTGAAAATCAAGCATGGCCGAATCTTTGCGACCATGCCGAGGTCGACGAGCCAGACTTCACCGCGGAGAGGATTGGCCATCGCCAGCCTCTCGCGCGTCTAGGTCGAGGAACAACTCCTCGGCGACGGCGACAAGAGCATCGTCGCCCATGTCGCCCGCTTCACCCTGCACGACCTGCCGCAGCAGCAGACTGGCAGCTTCATGCTTCTCGGCGTCGCTGAGCGACTGGAATGACCTAAGTAGATCGCGGACGGCACTGGTTATGGCTGGTGTCTCATGTAAGGTGTCACCAAGTGTACGCTAGAACAGGCGTTGGACCAAGGCGAATCCCGGTATCCAGAACATCCGCGATCAGCGGCTCGCGACCTTGGACTTTCCATCAGGACCGATTTCGTCGCGAGTCCGCTGCATTGCGTGGTTAGAGCTGCGCCGCCAATAGGGCCAGGCCAATGCCTGCTTCGACTCCCGTGCCGGCCAGATTATGCGAGGACCGGCTGCCATCGACGACATAGGAAATCATGCGGGCAAAAGCGGCCACGCACCACGCTGCTCCAACAACGGTGAAGACTTGCACGGATTGGGCGACCAGGCATCCGATGCCAAGGCACAGAAAAAAGCCGCCGTAGGTCGCACGGAACTCGGAGATGCCCAACGGCCTAGCCGGCTCGATGCCGAGGACACGGCCGACGGCTCTTGGGAAGAGCAGGCCGAGACAGCCGAGAACCACGGTCGCAACGGCTCCGCAGTTCGGCAACAGTATCATCGCGGGGCGAGTCCGTTCATTGCTGGAACGGCCCTGATCAAAGGCTCGCGACCCACGGGCCACCTACACCACAGGACGATGCCCGCGAGTCCTTTGCATCGGGTGGTTCCGGTCCGAGTCGTGGATTGGAGTTCGCACCTCCACCCCACAACACGATGATCCTACCAGCACTTTGAGCCTGCGGGCCATTCGGGATCGCCCGCCGCAAACGCGAGCACAACCGCGGGCCTCTTCAACGTGGAATCGAGTCACCGCTGGAAACACAGCGCCTCGTCGCCTCAGGTGGCTGGACATCGCATCAAGTCCGTTGAGCCCTGACGCTCGACCAAGCCTCGATGAGCCCACACCATTTGGGCCCGCCACGAATCATCTTCAACTAGATCGAGGACACGCTGGAGATCGCCCGGTTGCATATCGCTACGGCCCATTGCTCAAGCCGCAAGCGACAGAGGCGGGCTGGAACGGCAAAGATCAAAGGCTCGCGGCCCACGGGTTAGCAATCACCCACGACGATGCCCGCGAGTCCTTTGCATCGTGTGGTTAGCCCTTGCGTCGGAGCAATAGGTCATACTCCGCGTGGCTACCAATCCAGATCCAGACCATCTCTTCACCGCGTTCGACCGCTAGCGCGCGATGATGCAGCCCTACGCGGACCGACCAAAGCCTTCCGATCCGCTTGAAATGCAAGGACGGATGACGCGGATCCTGAAGCAGCAACTGATAGCCGCGATCTGCCAACTGCTGAAGCTCATCTGGCAAAGCCCTATAGTGGCGCCAGAAACGCGGGCTTGCTCGATGATTCATCGATCGGTGCAGCGGCCGGCGTCCAAGTCGTCGAGGGCTTCTTGGACCAGCCAATCAAGCCGACCTGCAGCATCATCCGCGGCGATATGGTGATCCCACGCAGCCGCATCGAACTCCGCATACCAAGCGCGAAACGCCGCCATATCGTCAGGCGACAACTGCTGGATGGCGGCTTCGATTTCTTCCACTGTGCTCATGGACGTCAGTATACCGCCTGCGGCGACCACCGCCAACGTCTCACCTGTGGGCTAACGCCTTATTCTGCGGCCCAGTATAGTGCTGCCTGCAGCCGCATAGTTGGCTCGTGGTAAAGGCAGGACTGTCGAAACCCGCCGCTCAGATGTGGTTATGGCAGTGCCGAGATCGGGTGTATCTGGTTATTCGGCTTATCAGTGCGTGATGCGTTCCTTCAGGGGTTGCGCGAGATTGTCGGCCCCCGGCGCAGTCGGACCCGCTGGCGGCCTTTGCGTTCTTGGTCGTTCTGACGCTATCTCACGCGGGTGACACAGCACGTCGGCGGGACTCCGTACGCCCCGTCCCCCGCGGTTGAGCACGTGCGTGTAGATCATCGTTGTCTTTACGTCGCTGTGACCGAGCAATTCCTGCACCGTTCTGATGTCGTACCCTGCCTCGAGGAGATGCGTTGCAAAAGAATGCCGCAATGTGTGGCACGTCGCGCGCTTGCCCAGCCCGGCCTGGATGACGGCCGTCCGCACCGCTCGCTGGATAACGGTTTCATGCATGTGATGCCGGAAGAGAAGGCCCGTCTCACGATCACGGAAATATCGCTCCGAGGGGAACACCCACTGCCACGGCCACGACTGCTCCGCCGCCGGATGCTTCCGGGCAAACGCTCCCGGCAGCATCACCCGGCCATGGCCCTCGACAACATCCTGAGCATGACATCGCTGCTGGCGGGCCAGCAATCGAGCGAGATCCGGCCGCACGCGTTCCGGCAGGACTGTCCTCCGATCCTTCGAGCCCTTTGCATCGCGAATCGCGAGTTCTCCCCGCCCGAGATCGACGTCCTTCACCCGCAGCCGCAACGCCTCCATCAGCCTCAGTCCAGCTCCATAGAGCAGCATTCCCACCAGCCACGAACGCCCTGCCAGGCCGTCGATGACGAGTTGCACCTCGTCGGTTGACAGCACGACCGGCAGCCTTTTCGGACGCCGGGCTTGAACGATGCCATCCATGCGATCGAGCGGGCGGCCGAGCACATGTTCGTAGAGAAAGAGCACCGCGGCGAGCGCCTGATTCTGGGTCGATGCGGCCACGTGGTCACGCACGGCGAGAGCGGTGAGAAACGCGCGCACCTCCGGCTCGGCCATCTCGCGCGGATGCCGCCGCCCATGGAACACGATGAATCGCTTCACCCAGTGCACGTAGGCACGCTCCGTGTTCCGTGCGAGATGACGGACACGAATCGCCTCACGGACCTGATCGAGTAGCCGAGTTGGCCCGGCGGCTCCGGGTGCGACACGTGCTTGCATGTCCTGCGACGGCGACAGGCCAGGGTCGTTCATGATGGGCTACTCCCAATCATGAAGACGAGCGCCACGCACCCGGAGGGCAAACGTGGCCTGCACCGGAGCCGCGGGAGCCGGCCGGGGCCTGCACCTCGAAGGGTCGCCGGCCTTCCTCAGACTCGAGCAGTTCTGTCGCGAAAAGCCACGAATCCGCGACGACCACCACAGGCCCAGGGCGGCGAGTCAGCCGGTGCGGCCCAGGAAGTAATGGAACGAGTCGGCAAGCGCGAGCCACGAGGCCTCGATGACGTTCTCGCTCACGCCGACCGTGCCCCACACGCTTCCGCCATCGGTACTCTCGATTGAGACCCGCACCTTCGCGGCCGTCCCCTCTTGCGCATTGATCACGCGGACCTTGTAGTCGAGCAGATGCATCCGGGCGAGTGCGGGATAGACGGCCTGCAAGGCCTTCCGCAAAGCCGCATCGAGTGCGTTGACCGGGCCGTCCCCCTCGGCCACCTCGTGCCGCAGTTGACCGGCGACGGCCAGTTTCACGGTGGCCTCCGTCCGCACGTCGGCCGCGGCGGCCGACCGGCTCTCGACCTCGACGTGGTAGGCCAGTTTCTCGAACGCCGGGCGGAACGTGCCCGCACAGCGATCCACGAGAAGGTCGAACGACGCGCCGGCCGCCTCGAATTGCCACCCCTCGTTCTCCAGGCGGCAGACCTCGGCGAGCACGGTGTCGAGGATCTTCCGGTCGTCCCGCACGTCGGATCGCGTCACGAGCGCGGCGATGTTGGATCGGCCGGAAAGCTCGCTCACCAACACCCGTCGCGAGTTGCCCACGGCCTCCGGCGCGATGTGCTCGTAGGACTCGGCCGCCTTGCTCACCGCGTGGACATGCATGCCACCTTTGTGCGCGAAGGCGCTGGCCCCGACGAACGGCTGCCCCGGCCGGTAGCTCATGTTGGCCGTCTCGTAGACGAACCGCGAAAGCTCCGTGAGGTGCCGCGTGCCGGATCCGCCCAACACCGAGAATCCTTGCAACTTGAGGGCCAGGTTCGCCATCACGGAGATGAGGTCGGCATTTCCGCACCGCTCGCCGATCCCGTTGATCGTGCCTTGCACTTGCACGGCACCGGCATCGATGGCCGCGAGCGAGTTGGCCACGGCCAGATCGCAGTCGTTGTGGCAGTGGATCGCCACCGCGGCGGCATGGCCGCCGGCCACGAGGGTCTGCCGGGCCGCGGTCGTGAGCCGCGCGACTTCGTCGGGCAGCGTGCCGCCGTTGGTGTCGCAGAGGACGATGCGCGTCGCCCCCGCGGCGGCGGCGGCGAGAAGCGTGGCCCGCGCATAGTCGGGGTCGAGCTTCCAGCCATCGAAGAAGTGCTCCGCGTCGTAAAAAACCTCGCGGCCGGCGACGTGCAGATAGGCCACCGTATCGCTGATCATGGCGAGGTTCTCCTCCCGCGAGACGCCGAGCACCTCGGCCACGTGGAAGGCGGACGTCTTCCCGACGATGGTGACCACGCTCGTGCCCGCGTCGAGGAGCGCCTTCATGCCAGGGTCGTCCGCAGCGGCCATCCCGCGGCGACGGGTCATGCCGAACGCGGCCACGCGTGATCGGGAGAGCGTAAGGTGCCGCACCCGGGCGAAATACTGGGCATCCTTGGGGTTCGAGAGCGGATAGCCCCCCTCGATGAAATCGACGCCCGCCTCGTCGAGTCGTCGCGTGATCGCGAGTTTGTCCTCCAGGGAGAAATTCACGCCCTCGCCCTGACTGCCATCGCGGAGCGTGGTGTCGTAGATCTCGATGGACCGCGGCTGCGTCATGCGGA
The DNA here is from genome assembly GCA_903919035.1 of uncultured Planctomycetaceae bacterium. Classification (GTDB taxonomy): domain Bacteria; phylum Planctomycetota; class Planctomycetia; order Pirellulales; family UBA1268; genus QWPN01. The sequence continues at coordinate 9,672 of CAIXGY010000019.1, forward strand.
TAGCCTAATCCGACCGTGACTTTGCAGAAATCGGCCTGGGGTTTCGCGGCCGGAGGCGGCTACCGACGCCGGTGGCGGACGGCCTCGGGCCCGCCGAAGACGCACTCCAGTGCAATTGCCGGCATGTGACCGGGGTGCTATACATCAGGTGTCCCGCCGATCGACCGTGCTGCACGTTCGCCACGGTCCGCGGTCGGTTGTCCGGCTTCTCCGGCGGCCGAACGGCGACGCGGGTGTTTCCGTCGGAGCAATCCCATGGGACACACCGTCGTTTCCCGGCTCAGCGTCGTCGCGATGCTCGTCGCGGCTGTCGCCGCTCGCGCGGCGGAACCGCTGAGCTTCAACCGCGACATCCGGCCCATCCTGTCCGACAAGTGTTTTTCCTGCCACGGCCCAGACGACGGCAAGCGGGAGGCCGGCCTGCGGCTCGACCGGGCGGCCGGGGCGACGGGAGAACTGGAGAGCGGGGAGCGGGCCATCGTCGTCGGACGTCCCGACGAGAGCGCGCTGATCGCCCGGGTCACGAGTCCCGATCCAGACGTCGTGATGCCACCACCGCACCTCGGGAAAGCCGTGACAGCCGCCGAGGCCGACATTCTCCGCCGCTGGATCGCCGAAGGGGCCGCGTACCAGGGCCACTGGGCGTTTTCCCGCGTCGAGCGGCCGCAGGTGCCCGAGCCCCGGGATCCGGGCTGGTGCCGAAGCCCCATCGACCGCTTCGTGCTCACCAGGCTCGAGCAGGCGAACCTCGCGCCGAATCCCGAGGCGGACCGGATCCCGCTCGCCCGCCGGGTGGCACTCGATCTCACCGGGCTACCGCCGGCACCGGAGGACATCGAGGCCTTCCTGCGCGACCCGTCTCCGGATGCGTATGAGCGCTACGTCGATCGGCTGCTCGCGAGCGAACACTTCGGCGAGCGGATGGCGATCGAATGGCTGGATGCGGCCCGCTACGCCGACAGCCACGGCTTCCAGGCGGATTCCAGCCGGCAGCACTGGCACTGGCGCGACTGGGTCATCCAGGCATTCAACGCCAACATGCCGTTCGACCAATTCACGGTACGGCAACTCGCCGGCGACCTTCTGCCAGGGGCCACCCGCGACGACATCATCGCCACAGGCTTCAACCGCAACCACCGAATCAACGGTGAGGGGGGCTCGATCGCCGAGGAATGGCTCGTCGAGACGATCATCGATCGCGTGGAGACGACCGGGCAGACGTGGTTGGGACTCACGGTGGGCTGTTGCCGCTGCCACGACCACAAGTATGACCCGATCACGCAGCGGGAGTTCTACGCTTTCTTCGCCTTCTTCAATTCGATCGACGAGACCGGCATGCTCAACCAGAATCGGAGTGGCGGAAACAGCCATCCGGTGATCAGACTGCCGGACGCGAAGCAGGAGGACGAACTCGCCCGACTTGCCCGCGTGGTGGACGACGCCACGGCGGCCGTCCAGGCCGAGGAGGCCACCGTCGACGGACTCGCCGCGGACTGGGCCGAGGGCGTCCGCGGGCTGCTCGACGACACGAGCATCGCCTGGCAGCCCCTGGAACCGCTCGAGATCCGCTCTACGGGTGGCGCGACGTTCAGCCGGCTCGACGACGGCTCGTGGATCGCTGCGGGGGCCGACCCGCCGAGCGACACCTACGAGATCGAGGCGGCCCTGCCGGAAGGCACGTTCGGCGGCCTGCGCATCGAGGCCATTCCCGACCCTTCGTTCGCAGGAGAAGGCGGGTACTCGCGCAGCGGCAACGGCAACATCACGATCACGTCGGTCGAGGCGGAGATCGAACGTCCGGATGGCACCGTGCAGAAGATCGATCTCACCCGGGCCACGGCCGACTACGCCCAGGACGGATATGACGCCGCGCAGGCGCTGCCCGGCCGAAATAAGAAGAAGGGCTGGGCGATCAACGGCCACAAGCGGCAGGCCGCCGCGCGGGTGCCGCGTCGCCTGGCCGTGTTATCCGCGCAGCGGCTCGACATCGACGAGAACTCCCGGGTCGTGCTTCGCATCCGACAGGAGTCATTCGAGCATCACACCATCGGTCGGTTTCGGGTCGCATTTTCACCCGTCGAGCCGGCCGTGCTCGCCGCAGATGGCCTCAGCGTGCCCGCCCCTGTGCGGAGCGCCGTCGAGACGCCGGCCGACCATCGCACACCGGAACAGACCCGGGCCCTCGCGGACTTTTACCGGGCCAACGTCGACGGTCCGATCCGCCGCGCGGAGGCGGCCCGCGACGCGGCCACGCGGAGCCTTCGTGAGTTCGAGGACTCACTGCCGAGCGCGATGGTGATGCGTGAGGGCAGGCCGCGCGACACGTTCGTGCTGCTCCGCGGAGAGTACGACAAGCATGGTGAGCGGGTGACGGCAGGGGTGCCGGCGTGCCTGCCGCCGCTGCCGTCGGACGTGAAGCCCGATCGGCTCGCCCTGGCGCGGTGGATCACGTCGCGCGACCACCCTCTCACGAGCCGCGTCTGGGTCAACCGCCAGTGGGAGCGGTTCTTCGGGGTGGGGCTCGTGAAGACCAGCGAGAACCTGGGGAGTCAGGCGGAGTATCCGAGCCATCCCGACCTGCTCGACTGGCTGGCGGCCGACTTCATGGAGAACGGCTGGGACATGAAGCGGATGATCCGCGCGTTCGTCACGAGCGCCACCTATCGACAGGCGGCAACCGTCGCCCCGGACAAGCTGGCCGCCGATCCGGAAAATCGGCTGCTCGCGCGGGCACCGCGGATTCGGCTGCCGGGTGAGATCGTTCGTGACCAGGCGCTCGCCGCCGCCGGTCTGCTCGTGCCCGCGATCGGCGGCCCCAGCGTGAGGCCGTGGATGCCCGACGGCGTCTGGGACGAGACGAGCGTGTACGGCGACCTTCGCGGCTACAAGCCCGATTCCGGCTCGGGCCGCTACCGCCGCAGCATGTACACGATCTGGAAGCGCACCGCGGCCCCGCCCACCATGCTCCTGTTCGACGCGCCGAATCGCGAGATCTGCACCGTGAAGCGCGGGCGCACCAACACCCCGCTGCAGGCCCTCGCGCTGTTGAACGAAACGACGTTCATCGAGGCTGCGCATGGGCTGGCGGGGCGGATGCTGGCGGACGCGAAGTCGGCAGCGACGGCGGACCGGATCGCCCACGGGTTCCAACTCGCGCTGGGCCGCCGTCCAGAGCCGGCTGAACTCGCGACCCTCGTGGCGGGGTTCGAAGCCGACCGGGCCCGCTTCGCGGCCGCCCCCGAGGCGGCGGCCCGGTATGCCGCGGTCGGCCTCGTGCGCAAGCCCGAGGGCGTGGCCGACGCCGACTTCGCCGCCGCTTCGCTCGCGGCCAACGTGATCCTCAACCTGGACGAGTTCGTGATGAGGGAGTGACACCATGCCCACGCCGGCCGACATCCTGCGCCACCAAGACGCCGTGAATCGACGGCTGTTCCTCGGCGGTTCCGCCGGCGGCCTCGGCGCCGCGGCGTTGGCCGCCCTCCTGCAGCAGGGCACTGCCCGGGCCGCGGCGACGGTCGATCTGGGCCGCCCCGGCATCCCCCACCATCCGCCACGCGCCAAGCGGATCATTTATCTGTTCCAGTCCGGCGCCCCGTCGCAGATGGATCTCTTCGATCCCAAGCCGGGGCTCGCCGCGCGACGCGGGGAGGAACTCCCCGAGTCGATCCGGCAAGGCCAGCGGCTGACGACGATGACCAGCGGCCAGAAGAACTTTCCGGTCGCACCCACGATCTTTCCGTTCGCGCAGCACGGCGAGAGCGGCATGTGGTTCAGCGAACTCATGCCGAACATGTCCCGCCATGCCGATCGGTGGTGCATGATCCGCTCCATGGTCACGGAGGCGATCAACCACGATCCGGCCATCACGTTCTTCCAGACCGGCAGCCAGATCGCCGGACGGCCGAGCATCGGGGCCTGGGTGAGTTACGGACTCGGCAGCGAGAACGCCGACCTGCCCGCCTACGTCGTGCTCACGAGCTTCGGCTCGGGCCGCAAGGACGACCAGCCGCTCTACGACCGGCTCTGGGGGGCAGGCTTCCTGCCGACCCGGCACCAGGGGGTGAAATTCAGGAACGCCGGCGATCCCGTGCTCTACCTCGCCGACCCGCCCGGGATCGACCGCGACACGAGGCGGTCGACGCTCGACCGCATCGCCGCCCTCAACGCGGCCCGCACCGACGCGATCGGCGACCCGGAGATCGCTGCCCGCACCGCGCAGTACGAGATGGCGTTCCGCATGCAGGCAAGTGTGCCGGATCTGGTGCGGTTGTCCGACGAGCCGAAGCACGTGCTCGACGCCTACGGCCCCGACGTGCACCGGCCCGGCAGCTACGCCTTCAACTGCCTGTTGGCCCGGCGGCTGGCCGAGCAGGACGTGCGGTTCGTCCAGCTCTTTCACATGGGCTGGGACCATCACCTGGGTCTCCCCGAGGCACTCAAGGGGCAGTGCCGGGATACCGACCAGCCAACCGCCGCCCTCCTCGATGATCTCGCGGCCCGCGGGATGCTCGACGACACGCTCGTGGTGTGGGGGGGTGAATTCGGCCGCACGATCTACTCGCAGGGCACGCTCACGGAGACCAACTACGGCCGCGACCACCACCCGCGGTGCTTCACGGTGCTGGTGGCCGGGGCGGGCATCAAGCCGGGCCTGACGTGGGGGGCCACCGACGACTACTGCTACAACATCGTGACGCCCGACCAGAAGGTGCACGTTCACGACCTCAACGCGACGCTCCTGCACCTCATGGGAATCGATCACCTGCGGCTCACCTTTCCATACCAGGGGCGGGACTTCCGGCTCACGGACGTGCACGGGGAGATCGTCAAGGGCATCCTCGCGTGACTGGCAGCGGGCGCGGGACCTGTTTTTCCAGCCCGCCGTCCATCGCGACTTCCTGCCCGAGCGGCTGGCCACCGCCCCTCACCTCCGCGGCGATCCGTCGAGCGGCTGTGCGCGTGGGAATCACGGTGATCAATCCGCATCGCCGAGGGAAGGCGCCCATCCGGCGGTCCCCCACGGCTCATGCGTGATGCGTCCGAATCGCGGTCGGCGATGCCGTCGGCCCCGCCGGGAAGCCGGCACCGGACGATCGGCCCGGGCTCGCGTCACGCGCGGCGTCCATCCGGATCCCGTTCGCTACAACGCCGGCTGCACGGGGGAACGTGAGTCGGAATACGGCCCCGCCGAGCGGCGAGCGGCCGATCTCGAGCATGCCGCCGTGGTTCTCCAGGGCCGTCTGCACGACGAACAGTCCCACACCCGTCCCCGACGCCTTCGTCGAATTGAGCAACATCTCGTCGACCGTGCCACCACGCCACCCCGGCCCGCTGTCGCCCACTTCGACCGCCGCGGCCACCGCGCCATCCTCCACGCTCACGAGAATCTCCCGTCGCACGCCGTCCGCCGCCACGATCGCCTCGACCGCGTTACGGAGCAGGTTCACGATCGCCACCTGCAGCTGCACGTCGTCGCCGAGCATGCGGCAGCCAGCGAGCGGCAGGTTCGTTCGCACCTCCACGCCGTGCGCGGCGACGAACTGCTGCACATGCACCAGACTGCTGCGGACGACCTGGGCCAGGTCGATCTCGGCGTGGGTCGTCTGCACGTTTCGCAGCAGCACTCGCATCTTGTCCATCGTGGCGACCACCTCCTCGGCATCGGCGGCGAGCGCCGCCAGCTCGACCTCCCCCGGCCGGGCGTCATCGCGGCCACCGGCCGCATGTTGTCCGAGGCGGCAGCGCAGCAGGATCCGCGCCAGAGGCTGGTTGATCTCGTGGACGACGGCTGCCGCGGACAGGCTGCTTCGCAGCTTCTTCGCCAGCGTATCCCGGGCATCTTCTTCCACCTTCCGCTCGTGATCCCGGGCCACGACCAGTTCCCGGGTGCGCTCCGCGACCAGCGACTCCAGCTCGGCCCGCCGCCGCAGCAGCCACCACGCCCACGTCGCCACCCCGACCAGCGCGGCGATGCTGCCACCGAGCGCGGTGACCAGTCGCTGCGGCGTCCAAAACGGGGGCGGTTGCAGCACCCGCACGTCGTCGGCCGAACGCATCATGAGCGACACGGAGCCGGGCCTGCGTCGCGGCCAGTCGAGCGGATCGAACTCCCAATTGAGTGCCACGATTCCGGTGACCTCAACCTGGCTGCCGAGGGGCAGCGCATCGAGGCGGGCGGCCTCGGCTGCGCAGCGAGCCACCACGGTCGATGATCCGGTGGACAAGACGAGGAGTCTCAGACGAAGGTCGGTCTTCCGGTCGATCAGTCGGGCGGGAAACCGCACCAGGCATCCGCAGTAGTCGCCGGGCGTGGCAGTCAGCGACGTCGTCACCGCCCGCTCGTTGATGGCGGAAATTTCCTCCGGCCCGATCTCGGCGGGCCGAAGAGGAGGACCATGGGCCAGCCGGAGGACGGTGCCGTGTGCCAGGCCGGCGACATGTGTATCGCGGGCGCGAAACCCCGCGACCTCGATCCGGTCGCCCTCCCGCACGTCCGCGGTGTCGCGGCTGGTGACACGGATGCCCGCTGCCCCCTCCTGCAGAAAAATGTCGGATCCCGGCACGACGTGGATGACGGTGCCCGCCGTGCGAATGCGATGTCCGTCGCGTCGTTCCGGGCTGAAGCGGGCCAGATCCTCCAGCTTCACGGCCGGGCAGTCGCTGTCGGATCGCGGGGCCGGCGTGACGACAGCCAGCCAGTCCCGACGCTCGACGAACACCCAAGGCATGAGGAACTCGCCGCGGGTGTTCGACATCGACGACGTGGGGCCGCGCACGACCACCTCGGCGTCGATCAGATCACGCGGGGCACCCGTGACGGCCGACTTCGCAACGCTCGCGAGGAACGGTCGCGTGAGCGCATGAAGCGAAAGTCGCCAGTGGGTCTCCAACTCCACGACGTCCTGCACGATCCCCTGCACCTCGACGAACTGGCTGTCGTCGGCGCCGCTGAAAAACGTCGCCGGATCCAGGCGGCGGGGAGGCGGCAACGTGCCCGGTCCGAGCACCGTGATCGAGCGCGGCAGGATGATCGGCGAGTAACCCCCGGGATCGGCCATGCCCTCGATCTCCACCTCGCTCCCCAGCGGCACGGTGGGGCGGGGCACGTCGCGGGGCATCACGCCCCGGGACAGGCTGCGGGCGATGTTGACGTACATGCCCGCGGTCTCGTCCTGCACGAACAGGGAACTCGGCGTCGAGCGGGTCACCACCGCCCGCACGCGCACCGCCGGATTGACGGCGAGATCGGCGCGCGGCAGCGACCTGATCTCTGCGATGCGGGTCAGCGGTGGCGGGGCGCCGCGCACCTCGTCGGCCCGGAGGGAGCCGCTCGCGGCCACCCCCACCAGCAGCACCACGAGCCGGGCCACGCGAGTGGAAGGGGGCATCTCCGAAGGGCGCTTCGCACGCAGTGAGCCACCCATCGCGTTCTCGCAGCAGAACCGTCGGATCGCCCCGATTCTAGCGTCTTCCCCGATCCGTCGCGATCGACGACGGCCGGCGGCCGAACAGACTGGGGAACACGTCTGCCGGAGCTGGCGGCGACGACTGCCGACCGCGGAAACCGTCGACGGCTACTCCGGTCGGCCACGTGGAGAACTGTCGTTGATGACGTGGTCCACCGGCAGCTAGTCCACGTCGGGTGACTCATCCTCGTCGAAGTCCTCCGAATCGTCCTCCCAATCGCCCTCGTCGTCATCCTGCTCGTCCTGCTCGTCGTCCTCGGCGATGACGACCGGAGTGGCATCATGGGCGTGAGGCTGGATCTTCAACTTCCGCGGCGCGGGGTCGGGGGGCAGCGGTGCCGAGCCGTTCCGGGCCGCCCACTGCTCCATGGTGAGGAGCACCTCGCGGGCCTGGCTGCCGGCGTATTGGCCCACGACGCCATCTTCAGCCATGAAGTCGATGAGCCTGGCACCGCGGCCATAGCCCACGCCGAGGGCACGCTGCAAGAGCGACACGCTGCCGCGGCCCTCGCGGATCACCACCTCGACGGCGGCCTCGTAGAGTTCGTCCTTGTCCTTCGGGCTCGGGCCCCCCTTGGCCGCGTCACCCGAGGCCGCAGGCTGCAGATTCACGAGTTCGGCCGCGTACTGCGGCTCGCTCGTGCCGATCGCCCCCATCACCCGGCCGATCTCGTCGTCGGAGAGGAACGTACCCTGGCCGCGGAGGATCTGGCTCGTGCCCGGCGAGAGGAAGAGCATGTCGCCGTTGCCGAGCAGCCGCTCGGCGCCCATCTCGTCCAGCACCACGCGGCTGTCGGTGCGGCTGGCCACCTGGAAGGCGATGCGCGCCGGCAGGTTGCTCTTGATGAGGCCGGTGATCACGTCCACCGTCGGCTTCTGCGTGGCGAGGATGAGATGGATGCCCACGGCCCGGCTCTTCTGCGCGAGCCGGATGATGTGGGCCTCGATCTCCTTGCCCGCCGTCATCATCATGTCGGCGATCTCGTCGGCGATCATGACGATGAAGGGCATGGTGGTGGGGATCGCGGCCGCCTCCTCCTCGGTCTCGGGCTTGATCCGCTCGAGGATGGTCTCGCGGCCCAGCGCGTTGTACTGCGTGAGGTGGCGGACGCCCACCTTCGCCAGCAGCGCGTAGCGCTCCTCCATCTTGTCCACGGCCCAGGCGAGGATGGCCTCGGCCTTCTTCATGTCGGTGACCACCGGATGCATGAGGTGGGGCAGCGACTTGTAGGGCGTCAGCTCGACCATCTTGGGGTCGATCATGAGCATGCGGACCTCGTCGGGCCGCCGCGTCATGAGCATCGACACGATGATGGAGTTCAAGCACACCGACTTGCCCGTGCCGGTGCGGCCGGCGATCAGGAGGTGGGGCATGCTCGCCATGTCCACCACCATCGGATTGCCCGCCACGTCCTTGCCGAGGAAGATCGGGATCTTCATCGTGCGGCTCTTCGCCTGCGTCTCCTCGATCACCTCGCGGAGGCGAACCATCTGCCGGGTCGTGTTGGGCACCTCGATGCCGACCGAGTTCTTGCCCGGGATCGGCGCCACGATGCGGACGCTGGGCACCCGCAGGGCGATCGCCAGATCGTCGGCGAGATTGGTGATCTTCGAGAGCCGCAGGCCCGCCTCGAGCTCGATCTCGTACTGCGAGATCACGGGGCCCGTCTCGATCTCGACGACCTTCACCTTGAAGCCGAACTCGGCGAAGGTCTTCTCGAGCACCTTGGCCCGGTCCCGGACCTCCTGCTCCTGCTGGTCGAGTTCCAGATACTCGGTCGGCAGGAGCAGGTCGAGGCTCGGCAACTCATACTCGCCCTGAGGCTCCGGAGAGAGCGCCAGCGGCTCGGGCTGCTTGCGGCGGCTGGACAGCGAACGGATCGGCACGGCGACGTGTCCCGACACCGGTGCGGAGGCATCGGCCTCCTCGTCGGACTCGTCATCGGCCTCGGGCTCCGCGACGTCCTCGGTCTCATCGACGTCGACGACCGGTGGCTCCCGGCGGCGGACGCGGATCGTGGGCTCGTCGTCGGCAGCCTCGTCGTCGTCGGCATCGATCGCTCCGGCCGCATGGCGACCGGTCAGCCGGGTGCGCAGGCCGGGGAACGTGGCGGCGAGTTCGTCGGCATCGGAATCACGCACGGCCATCGTGGCCCGCCGTCGTTCCACCCACCGTTCGCGGAGCGTGTCGACCCGAGCCGCGATCCAACCAGCGGTCGCGCGGCAGACCGCGAGCGCCCGCAGCACCGCCGTGTCGCAGGCTACGAACAGTCCGACCGCGGCGGTGGTCGTGACGACGATCGTCGCCCCCGCGCGGGCGAACCAGAGTTCGGCGAAGAACCGTCCCAGGCCACCGGCCCTGCCTCCCGGCCCCCACAGCGGCCTGTCGATCCAGTCCGGTGTGAAGAGCGAGAGCAGGGTGCACGTGGCGACGGTCGCCACGACGGCCCCGGCGGCCCGCACGGGCAGATCGGCGAGCGGGCGACGGCGCAGGAGTGCGTAGTCGAGGGCTGCCAGCAGGGCCACGGCGCCCCAGGCACCGAGCCCGAGCCAGCAATACATGGCGCCCGCCACGGCGGAACCGAGGATGCCGCACGCGTTGACGGCCTGCACATGCGGCGGAAATCCGCGCGCGAGCGGCGGATCGGCAGGGTCGAACGTGGCCAATGCGGCGGCGAGGAACACGCAGCCGGCGAGCAACCCCAGGGCCACCACGTCGCGGACCCGATCCCGCGCGGCTGCGGCGGGAGGTGACACCTCGACCACCGGAGCGGGTCGGGCGACGGTGGACAACGGGCGCGCGGCGGCGCGGTCGGCGAAGGCCATGGGGTGCGTCCTTGCTGGGGGGAATCCATCGAAACTCTACAGGCCGGTTTCCGCCTCGTCGGTCAGTCAGGCACGCCGCGGTGGCGGCGGCCGCGCCGGTCGTGCGGGCGGTGCGGCCTGCGTTGACCGTGCGGCCTGGACGCGCCTTCCGGGAAACTCACGGCGTCCCCGTGCCCATGGCATGATGGGCCTCCCCCCGATTCCCGGCCGACCACGTCCGCATGCAACCAACCCCCTCGCTTGCGCTGGGCATCGTGGCCGGACTCGCCGCCGCCGCCGCCAGTGCCGTGTCATATCTCGTCGCTCGCCATCACGGCGGCCGCACGGGCGGGGCCGGGGTTCGGTTGCTCGCGCCCGCCCACGCGCTCATGGGCGCGTTCTCGCTGCCGCTCACGTGGCTGCTCTGGCCGGACGCGGTGCCCCCCGTTCGCGGCTGGCTCCCGCCGCTGCTCCTGTCGGCCGGCTGCTATCTCGTGGGCCAAGCCTGCGTGTATGCCGCGTTGCTCCGCATGCCCGCGTCTCGACTCGCCCCGCTGCTCGGCCTCAAGGTCGTCGTGCTGGCAGTGATCGTGTCGTGCCTGCCGGGTGAGCCGCTCGTCGCGCGACAGTGGTGCGCCGTCGGCCTGGCCGTGGTGGCCGCGCTGATGCTGAAGCGCGAGCCCACTGGGTCGCGACCGGCCGCAGCCGGCGGCTTCGCCATCGTGCTCGTGGGCTGCCTGTTCTACGCCGTCTCCGATCTCGGCATCCTCGGGCTCATCGACGCCTTTCACTCACCGTGCGCTCAGTGCTGCCCGCCGATCGGCCGACTCCACGCCGGCGGCCTGGCGATGGCGGTGACGTACGTGTTCTGCGGCGCGATCGCCCTGCCGTTCGTGCCGCGGCTGCGACTGCGTGCCGCCGGCGACTGGGTCGCCCCGGTTCAATACGCAGCGGCCTGGCTCGGCGGGATGGCCGCGCTCTACACATGCTTCGGGACGGTCGGTCTCGTGTTCGGCAACATCCTGCAATCGACCCGCGGCATCATGGCGGTGGTCGCCGGCGCCGCCCTCGCCCACCTCGGCTGGCACGATCTCGAGGAGCGGGTCGATCAGGCCACGCTGCTGCGGCGGCTGGCCGCCGCGGCGCTCATGACCGCAGCCATCGCCCTCTACGTCTTCGCCGGCACGTGAGGGACGCGGTCGGCAGCCCGCGGCGTTCGTCACCCGAGGCCGCGGAAATTCGGCTTCAACCGCCACCCGCCCGACGCATGCGGGCGCAGCACGCCGATGAGGTCTTCGGCGGCGTCGAAGGCGGCCACCGCATCCGCCGTCTCGACGCCCTCCGGCGGAGGGACGAGACCGCCGCGGACGGCCCGGTCGAGCAGGTCGCCGTCGAACGCGGCTCGCGGCAGGTGCGGCACGGCGGCGGCGGCGGGACGCAACGCGGCGCGGACGCTGGCGGGCGTCACGGCATCGAGTCGCAGTGACGCGGCCCGCGTGAACGGCCCCACCGCCGTCCGCACGAGCGACTCCATCACCCCCCGCGTGCCGAGCGCGGCCGCGAGGTCGCGGCCGATGGCCCGGACGAACGTGCCCGACGAGCACTCGATGTCGAGGCCGATCCTCGGCCACTCGTAGCCCGTGATCTCCAGCCTATCGATTCGCACCGGCTTGGCCGCGAGCTCGAGGGCTCGGCCGCGTCGCGCGAGGTCGTAGGCCCGCTGCCCCCGCACGTGGACGGCCGAGTAGTCACACGGCCGCTGAAGGATGTCACCGCGAAAGGCGGGCAGCGCGGCCTCGATGGCGGATCGCTCCGGCCGTACCGGATGCCGCTCCTCGTCGACGGCGGTCTCCAGATCGTCCGAGGGGCTCGACCGGCCGAGCAGGAAGGTCGCCGCATAGTGCTTGGGCAACTGGTGGATGAAGTCCACGAGCTTCGTCGCGTGGCCGACGCACACCACGACCACGCCCTCCGCGAGCGGGTCGAGCGTGCCGGCGTGGCCCACCGCGGCGGTTCCCAGCGCTCGCGCGACGGCATCGACACAGCGGCGCGACGTGGCACCGGTCGGCTTGTCAACCGGGATCACACCCGTGAATGGGAAATGCATAGAGTTCCGCAACCTCGGCGGCCGTGCGGCCGGCCAGCCTCATCCGCGCACGAAGGGCCCGAGGATCGGCCACGGCCCCGGCCACGAGCCGGTCGAACTTGAGATCCACCACGCCGGCCGTGCGGACGGCGTCAGACTTCGCATGGCCGAGCGGATGACGCACGAGGTCGCCGCCGAGCGTGCCCAGCCGCACGTGGTCGATCGCCACGCTCGTGGGGATGCCGTCGGGATAGAGCGCGTCGTACTCCGCGCCGCCAGGCTCGATCACGAGCGCCGCGATCAGCCGGTGCACCGCCGGATCCGCGATCGCGGCATCGTCGTAGTCGTCGGGCAGCAGCATGAGCGACTCCCACCCGGGCGGCGCGCCAGCGGCGGCGGCGGCGCGGGCCTTGAGGAGCGTCTTGGCGAGGATGAAGGGGAGCGAGTGGTCCGCCGATTGCCGCGTGGTGGGCGTGCGCTTGGCAGGATCGGCGATGATCGAATAGGCCGGCTCGTAAATCCTGACGCGGATATGCTCGATGCCGTCGAGGTCGCCGGCGAGCACGGGATGCGCGGCGAAGATGTCGACGAGTGACTGCAGGGCTCCGGCCGACTGGTGCTCGTAGAGGCCGAGCTTGAAGTGCATCGAGTGGATCGCAAAGGCGTCGCCTTCGACGCCGAGCTCGAGATCGAACGGGCTCTCGCCGTCGGGGCAGGGGCGGTTGAGCCGATAGATCGCCAGCGGATTGCGGAACACGTCGCGGGGCCCGATGAAACCCGCCAGCGCGCGGCGGCCACACATCACGGCGGCCTCGGCGGCGAGGGCGGCGGACGCTCCCTTCGAGTCGGAGAGTTGATGCCCCGCCCGGATCGCACGGAAGGGGACGTAGTGGGCGACCGCCATGCCGATCGCGCTCTCGATCTGGTCCGCGGTGCCGCCGAGGGCCGCCGTGTAGGCCGCGGCGCAGGCCACCGTGCCGTGGTGCACATGGTCGATCGCATACCGGCGCAGGGCGAACACTTCCGCCAGCCGCCCGCGGATCTCGTCGATGAGGAGCATGAGCCGGAGCGTGGCGTCGCCATCGAGCCCGGCCTCGCGGGCCGCCGCGAGGGCCACGGGGTAGAAGTCGTTGTGGCCGAACTCACCGGCGGTGCGCCCCTTGGCAGCGTCGTACCCGAAGTTCGTGCCGTTGGAGTCCCACTCGCGGACCGCCGACGCATTGGCGGCCACCGCCTTCTCCACCGCGCAGGGCCGGGCCGACCCGAGGCAGATCCCGCCCAGCGAGCCGACGGCCGCGGGCGTGGCCAGCGCTTCCCGGCGGAGCACGGTCGGTGCGTTTGCGGCGAGCGCCAGGGCCGACACGCCGCAGCCCACGCTGTCGAGGTGGAAGCGCTCGAGGAGGTCGAGCGTCGCCCGGCCGATCGGCCGCGGCGACCGGAGAAAGTCGATGCAGTGGCCGGCCAGGCCGCGGGCCTGGTTCGAATCGCGTGCGAGGAAGGTCGTCTGCTGGGGTGGTGGCATGGCGACAGGATACACTGCCGCACATGGAGCCGACCCAGTTGGGACCGTATCGCATCCGCACGCGGATCGGCCGCGGCGGCATGGGGGCAGTCTACGAGGCTGAGGACGAGGCCACCGGCGACGTGGTGGCGGTCAAGACCCTCAACGCGCACCTGGGCGACGAGGTTGGCCTCAAGCGGCGGTTCGCGACCGAGATCGAAACGCTCAAGTCGCTTCGACATCCCGGCATCGTGCGTCTCCTGGCATTCGGCGAGGACGACGGCCAGCCCTACTTCGCGATGGAACTCGTCCGCGGCCGCAGCCTCGAACAACTGTTGCGGGAGGGTCGTCGATTCACGTGGCGTGAGACGGTGGCCGTCGCGCTCGACGTGACGCGGGCCCTGAAGGCTGCCCACGATCACGGCGTCGTCCACCGAGATTTGAAGCCTGCCAATCTGCTCTTCGCCAACGACCCGGCCGCCGAGCCGCCGGTCAAGCTCGCCGACTTCGGGATCGCGCGGCTCTTCGGCGACGCCGGCCAGACGCTCGCCGGCACCGTCGTCGGCACGGCGGAATACATGGCGCCGGAGCAGGCAGCAGGCAAGCCCGCCGACCACCGGGCCGACCTCTACGCCCTCGGCCTCGTCATGTTCGCGATGCTTGCCGGCCGACCGCCGTTTCGGGGTGGACCGGCGCGGGGGGTGATCGAGCGGCAGCGGCATGAGGCACCCCCGCGAATCGCTGCCAGCGTGCCGGAGGTGCCGCCCGAGCTGGACGAGCTCATCGACCGGCTGCTGTCCAAGGATCCAGCCCGGCGGCCATCCAGCGCCCTGGCGCTCGGCAGACTGCTGACTGCGATCCAAAGCATTCACCCACCAGGCGAGACCGCCTTGGACGCTCCCGGATCGACCGCTGCCGACGCATCCGCGGTCGACCTCCTCGCCGACACGATCGGCCGGCCGGCGACGTCGGCCCCCGCGGTGATTCCGGCCGGCGCCACCCGGCGCGAGGTCGCCGCCGACTCGCCAACCAGGGCCAATCCCGACGAGGCGGCGGAAAACGGCGGCGCACCGGCGACGGTGCCGAACGCCGGACGAGGCGCGGCGGGGGCGCAGCAACGCACCCGCTTCACGACCGTGGCCGAACTGGATCGCGAGCACGCGGAGCGGGCCGCCCGCGCAGAACGCCGCGACAGGCTGTGGCGGGCCGTGACGGCGTTGGCCACCGGGCTCGCGCTTGCCGGCGTGGCCTGGACGGCGCTCCGTCCGGAATCCGCCGACGGCCTCCACGGCCGGATCATGGCGATCGCCGACGACGAGGAGGCCGACCTCCGCGACGCTCGGCCGCTGATCGACCGGTTTCTCGCCCGGCACGGCGACGACCCGCGGGCCGACGGCATCCGCGCCTTCGATCGCACGCTCGACCTCGACGCACTGGAGCGGAGAGCACGCCGCCGGCCGCTCCCGGGCCGCACCCCGGAGCCGTTGGAACGCGACTACCGGGCCGCGCTGGCCCGCGAGCCGGAAAGTGCGAACGCCTGCCTGACGGCCCTCGAGGCGCTGCTCGACGTGCATCGCGACGCGGCCCGGGAGCCCGACGGGGAACTCTGGCTCGCGCTCGTCCGCCGGCAGATCGAACGGCTCGAACCGGTTGCCGAGCAGGAGCGGGCCGATGATCTCGCGCGGGCGAAGGCGACGCTCGCCGCAGCGGCCGAACTCGCGCGGCAAGCCGCCGGCACGACCGACCCCGCCCGTCGCGCGGACCTCCGAGGTCGCCGCCGCGACCTGCTCGCGAGCCTCATCGAGACGTATTCAGCCCGGCCCCACGCCGCCCGCGCCGTCGAGGCCGCCAAGGCACAACTCGCCGACCCGCCCTCCGAACGAGACTCCGCGCGATGACGCCCGCTCCGCATCCCTCCACCGTCCACGCCTCCCGCCGCCAACGCAGCCGCGCGGCCTTCGCCCACGCCCGCGGGGTGATTCCGGGCGGCGTCAACTCGCCGGCCCGGGCATTCGGCGGCGTCGGCGGCGAGCCGATCTTCTTCGCGAGCGCCACGGGGCAGCGGCTCACCGACATCGACGGCAACGAGTATCTCGACTACATCGGCTCGTGGGGGCCGATGATCCTGGGTCATCGGCATCCGCGGGTGCTCGCCGCGATCGAGCGGGCACTGGCGACGGGCACGAGTTACGGCGCGCCGACCGAGGCCGAAAGCCACCTCGCGGAACTCATCATCGCCGCCGTGCCGTCGATCGAGAAGGTCCGTTTGACCAGCAGCGGAACCGAGGCGGCGATGAGCGCGGTTCGCCTCGCCCGGGGCTTCACGGGCCGCGACAAGATCGTGAAGTTCGCGGGCAACTACCACGGCCATGGCGACAGCCTGCTCGTGGCGGCGGGATCGGCGGCGGCCACGCTCGGCGTGCCTGACTCGCCGGGCGTGACCGCGGGCACCGCCCGCGACACGCTCGTGCTCGAATACAACGAGCCACAGCAGCTTGCCGACATCTTCGCGCGGGAGGGCGACGCGATCGCGGCGGTGCTGATGGAACCCGTCGTGGGCAACATG
>CAIXGY010000020.1 GCA_903919035.1 uncultured Planctomycetaceae bacterium
CGGAGCAGCACGGCCTCGGCGCGGGCGCGGTCGGCGGGGTGCTTCGCCTGGAGGCTCTCGATCCGCGACATCACGGTGTGGCCGATCCGGCCCTCGTAGAGCCCGCCGTGCCGGAGCACGTCGCGCCAGAAGACATGGACGGCGTTGTTGGCCGTAAACAACGCTTCCCGCTCGAGCCGGAGGCCGCGGGTCGCGGCCAGGTTGATCGGCTCGAGTCCATGGCGGCCGTGGCGGAAGTGGAGGTCGTGGTCCTCGTAGGTGCTCACCACCTGGTCGACCTCGTGCATGAGCAGCGTGTCGAGGGCCTCGGCCACGTGCTCCGGCCGGCGGAGGGGCGCGTGGACGTTGAGGACCGCCACGATGTCCGGGAAGAAATCGAGCCTCGCCTCCATGTCGTCCACCGCGGCCCGGACGATTTCCTGCAGGTGCACGTCCGGATCGGAGAGACGCGGATCGCGCACGTGGGCGACCGTGCCGGGCCGAGCCGCGGCATGGTCCGCCACCCGCGGGTCGTCCGTGCTCACGTAGACGAGGCCGAAGGCCGGGCAGCCGGCGGCGCACTCGAGCGTGTAGTCGAGCAGGGGACGGCCGGCGAGCGGCGTCAGCGCCACGTCGGGGATGCCCGGATAGGTGTTCTTCGCGGGGATGATGGCGGCGCACCGCGGCCGCACGGGGCCGTCGTAGCGGGCGGCCACGGCCCGCTTGATCTCGCGACGCGCGGAGAGCAGGGCCTCGGTGTCGGTCGACATCGATCCCGCGTGCTGACGATAGTAGAAGAGGGGCGTCTGGACGTTCGCGACCTTGAAGCGGTGCAGCATCCGCAGCCAGAGTTCATGGCCATCCTGGGCGGCGAACCGCGTGTCGTAGCCGCCGACCGCTTTGAGCACCCGCGTGCGGATCATCGTGCAGGCGCCGTGGGCCGGGAGGTCGAGCACCTCCGCCTCGTCGCCGACCCGCTTGCGGCGCTCGACACCGATCACGTCGCCCGCCTCGGTGATGTAGATCCAGTTGGGGTAGACGAGGCCCACGTCGGGGCGCCGGTCCAGGTGTTCGCTGAGCACGAGCAGCGCGGCGTGGTCGAGATAGTCATCCGCGTCGAGCCGCATGATGTAGGTGCCGCGGGCCATCTCGAGGGCGTCGTTGGCACACGCCCGCAGGCCGCGGGGCGTCGCGTTCTCGACCACCCGCACCCGATCCGGGAACCGGCCGCGGAATTCGTGGGCGATCGGGAGCGTGTCGTCGGTCGACGCCTCGTCGAAGACGATGAGCTCCCAGTCCTCGAGACTCTGGGACGCCACGCTCTCCAGGGCCTCGCGCAGAAACCGGCCGTAGTTCCGGCACGGCACGTACACGGTGACTTTGGCGGTCATCGCTCACCGATCCGGTTCCCGCGGCGGAAAGCCGCGACCATGGTTTCGGAAAACCTTCGATGCTACCATCCGACAAGGGTGCCGGCGCCCATTGGGGCCACCTTCGTCCCACCGCGTTTCTCGCACGTTCGACCAAAAACGCCACGCGTATGAACATCGTCGTCACGGGAGGCTCGGGCTTTCTCGGCAGCCATGTCGCCACCGCCGTCCGCGCCGTGGGGCACGACTGTGCCGTGCTGGACGTGAGCGAGATACCGCGGCGACTCAGCGACGTCGGTGTGCGGTGGCAAGCGGGTTCACTCGCGTCGGTGGACGAGCTGCGGCGGGCATTCCGCGGCGCCGACGCCGTCCTGCACCTCGCCGGCGTCGGCGACGTCTACCTCGCCGCCGACAAGCCGCCGCTGGCCGCCGAATTGAACGTCGTGGGCAGCGCGAACGTCGCCGAGGCCTGCCTGGCCGAGGGGGTGGGCCGACTCGTCTATGCGTCGACCTGGGAGGTCTACGGACACCCGCAGTACGAGCCCCTCGACGAGAAGCACCCGACGAACCCCGACCATCCCTACAACGTCACGAAACTGGCGGGCGAGCAGATGGTGCTCGCCTACGACGCGCTCAAGGGCCTGCCGGTCGTGGCGCTGCGGCTCGGCACCGCCTACGGCACCGGCATGCGGCCCAACTCGGTGTTCTCGATCTTCATCGGCCGAGCCCTGCGCGGCGAGGCGATCACGGTCAGCGGCGACGGCCGCCAGCACCGGCAGTTCACGCATGCCTCCGATGTCGCCCGCGCGTTCATCGCCGCGGCGGAGAGCGGCATCCGGCATGAGGTCATGAACATCGTCGCCGAGGAAACGGTGACGATCCGCGAGTTGGCGGAGATGGTGGTGGCCGAATGCCCGGCGCCGCTGTCGTTCGGCGAGCCCCGTCCCGGCGACATCTCGCCAGCCCGGGTCTCCGCGGACAAGGCCCGGGATCTGCTCGGGTGGACGGCCCGCGTGCCCTTCGCCGAGGGCTTGCGCGAATTGATCGCGCACCATCGTGACGCCTCCCGGTAGCCGCGGGCGGAGGACTCGGTGATGGCGTCCGCGAGCGGCGAGGACGGCGTGGTGCGGCGACTTGGTCGCGCCGTCGCGCAGCGGCTGGGCACCCGGCTGACGATCGCGTCGAACACGGTTCTTTCGCAGGTCGAACGGGCCGGCGACGACGCGAGCCGGATGCCCGCGCCGGCCGCGGACGCGGTGCGCGTCGCCTGCTTCAGTCCCTACGCGACGTGGGACATCGTCTCCGCCTGGGAATTCACCGTCCTGCGGGCGCTGGCCAGGCGCGGGTGCGACACGCGACTGCTGCTGTGCGATGCGGTCTCGCCGATGTGCGATCTCGTGTGGGTGGACACGTCGCCAACCTTCGATCGCTGTCTCGTCTGTCAGAACCGCGCCACCGCCGCCGCCCGTCTCCTGCGGCACCCCTTCGAGTGGATTTCGCGATACGTCGACGCCGCCGATCGCGCCCGGGCGACCGAGTGGGCGGCGAGCCTGCCCGATGACGGCCTGCGAGACGCCTGCTTCGGCGACGCTGCTCTGGGGGACTGGTGCTTCGGCTCGATGAGAACCCATTTCCGGGGACCGCGGCTCGACCTGGCGGACCCCCGCGTGCGGCTCGTCTACCGGCAGTACCTGGCCGGGGCGGCGATCGCATTCGCGGGGTGTCGCACCTGGCTGCAATCCGTGCGGCCCGACGTGCTGTGGCTGTTCAACGGCCGCCTGTCGCTCACCCGCGTCGCCTTCGAGGCTGCGCGGGAGCTCGGGATCCGGGTGATCTGCCACGAGCGCGGCATGGTGCGGAATTCGCTGCGGCTCTGGGAAAACGAGCGGTGTTCCCAGTATCGGGGCCGCCGCGAGGTCGCGCTGGCCAACACCGGACGGCCACTCACGCCTGCCCAGGTACGGGACGTGGTTCGCTGGCTCGGCGACCGCCGCCGGGCTCGGAACTACAACCGGCCGCCGTTTCTGCAAAAGCGGCGCCCGGGCGCCGCGCAGTCGCTCACGGCCGTCGGCGTGTCGGCGGAAGACCGGGTTCTGCTCGCGCTCACCAGCTCCGACCACGAGTTCGGCGCGGAGCCCGACCGCAACCAGGTGTTCGCGGAGCAGCACGAGTGGCTGGCGTCGCTCCTCGACTGGGCGGCCGACAACCCGGCGCGCCGCGTCGTCGTCCGCTTCCATCCGAACGCGAGCCCGGCGTCGTGGGCCGCATTCGCGGAGCGGGTTCCGCAACTGCGCGCGGCGGGCGACCTGACCTCGGTCGCTCGGCCGACCGCCAACGTCTCCGTCGTGCCGCCGGGCAATCCGCTCGACACCTACGCGCTCATCGACACCTGTGCCGCCGTCACGACCTACGGCTCCACGGCAGGCATCGAGGCCGCGGCCACCGGCAAGACCGTGATCGTGGCCGATCGCTGCCTCTACCACGGGCTGCCGTGGGTGCAGTCGGCCGACTCGCCGTCCCACTTCCGTGAACTCCTCGACCGCGTGCCCTGGGGTGAAGCGCCGAAGGTGAATCCGGAGGTCGCTGCGGGCGGGATGCGATTCGTCTGGGACTATCACCTGGCCCCGAGCATCACGACCCGCCTGGTGCGTCATCCGGGCATCAACTACGCCCGCACCACCTACCGGGCAGACCTGCCCGCGGAACTCGCCTACGGACGGGATGCGGGCCTCGACCGCATCACCGACGTCGTGATGGGGCGGCGGCCCGTGTATGACCCTCGGCCGCCCGCGGACCCCGCGGCCGAGCAGGCTGCGGTTCGCGCCCACCTCGCCGCCATCGGAATGCCGTCGCCCGACCCTCGGTGAGGGCGGCGAACTCGCTCGCCGTCATCTGCCGATCGGCCGTGGCAGCGTCGTGGCCGCAAAAACCCACCGGCGGGGTTCACGGCCGCAAGCCGGAAAACCCGCAGCTATACTTGCGGGCCTTCTGGACGGCGTTCCTTTCCACCCCCCCGTCGATCCGC
>CAIXGY010000021.1 GCA_903919035.1 uncultured Planctomycetaceae bacterium
CCAATCCCCAGCGCTTCCGCAGAAACCACTCGACACACAGGCAGGCGGCCATGAGCAGGAGGGCCGGGAGCTTGTCCCATGGCGTCCATGTCCACTGCTCCCGCGAGGCGAAGATCGGCGGTCGGGCGCCGATCTCCTCGAAGATTCCCGGCAGTTCCTCGGGTAGCCGAACACCCCCGGCCGTGGCTTCGGCCAGCTGCCTCATCAGCAGCGGATTGGCCCGCGGATTGGCAAGTTCCAAATCCTGGCGGAAGACGGTGAACCGCGCTGATCGCGTCCGCGGCTCGGCACCTGGCTTCGTCGACGTCACGACGAGCGTCCAGTCGCCGGGCTCGGCGCACTCGGTGATGGTGCCGGCGAACGACTCTCCCTGCCGGGCCACTCGAACCGGCCGCTTCTGCCCCGACGGCGACTCCAGCCGCGCGTCGAGCCCGGCGTCCGTGGCGGCCTTGCCGTCGCCCGCCGTCAGTCCGGCGTCGAAATCCAGCGGCGTGCCAGGGGAGATGCGGCGCTGCGCGAGTCGCACCCACAGCGTGTCCCCCTCCGCCTCGTCCTGGCGGGCGAGCCAGAGCACCATCTGCCGCCAGAACCGGGCGTGCTGCGCCCCGGCTCCCTGCATCACCCAGCGCCACGTCGAATCGGCGGCGAAGGCCAGCACGCGGCCCGCGCCGTACTCACGGGCCACGAGCAGAGGCTGGCCATCCTGCGTGACCGCCAGCGTCTTGGCCGCCGCCACGAGCCTCCCGAGGCGGTTGGCCCCCTCGAGCGTCGGCAGCGCGGCCCAGGCCGTCCGCATGTCTCCCTCCTTGCCGAGCCGGAGGATCGAGACGTCTCCGAACCGTGGATCGGGCAGCATCTTCAGTGGCCCGGGAAGGTGCAGGCCCTCGCGGATCGGTTGGCCGATCGGCTGTCTCGCGAGTGGATCGGCCTCGAAAGGCAGGAGCGGCCCGAGCCCCGAACCGCCCCAGCCGCCGGCCTCGAAGGCCTGCACGCCGCCCAGGAACCCGATGCCGGCGCCACCATCCACCTTGTCGCGGATCGTCGCGAGATCCTGTGGACGCAGTGCCGTCGCATCGAGGTCACCGATCAGGAACACGTCGTAGTCGCCGCCGACGAGCCGCCCCAGATCCACGGGCCAGCCCGCGCGCTTCTCTGAATCGATCCACTGGAAGTCGACCTGCATGTCGGGACTGGCCGCGAGCACGCGTCGCAGGAAGCGCTGTTCCACCCGGAGCATGCCCTCGAGATACAGCACCCGCAGCCCACCTTCGACCACGTCCACGAACGTGGAGAGTTCGTTGTTGGCCACGACGACCTCGCCGTCCTGGGCCGTGGCCGCGAGCGTGAGCTTCCGCTCGCCGAGCGCCGCAGGCGTCCACGAGAGCCGCACGATCTCCTCACCGGTTTCGCCCGCGGTCCGCACCCGTGTGGTGGCCACCACCTCCTGCCTGCCCGCCCCGTCCTCGGCGAGCAACCGCACCTCAACGTCGCGGCCCGCGAGCCCGTCGAGCCGCACCCGGCCCGAGACCTCCACGGCGTTCTTGACGTAGACGGTCTCCGCCACCGCCAGGTTCACGACCGCCACGTCGCGGCCCTGCCCCTCGGCCCGCTGCTGGCCGAACGTCACGCTCCAGAGCGGCACGCCCGCCTCGGCGAGCCGCCGCGCGGCGGTTTGGGGCGGCAAATCCCGCGGTGCATAGGCATGCTGCGCGCCGTCGCTCAAGACGATCACGCCGGCGACGGTCTTGCCGCCGATCGCCCGGGCCGCGTCGTCGATCGCGGACCCGATCGCCGTCTCGTCGGCGGTGGCGGCGTCGACCCACGCGCCGAGCGGAAGGGGATCCTCCGGCACGACGGCTGTCGGCGCGAGCTGACGGTCGAATCGCGAGAAGGCCACGTCGAAGTCGCCATTCGAGACGAGCGCCCGCGCGGCAGGCCGGGCGGCGTCGAGGGCGGCCCGCATCTCGTCCCACCGAGTGCGGCCGTCGGGGCCGTCGGCCACCGTCATGCTCTCCGAGGCGTCGGCGAGCACGATCACCGTCCCCTGCTGGCGGGCCTTCTGCGTGGCGGTGAGTGCGGGTCGCAGCATCACGCCCACGAGCGCCAGGAAGGCGGCGAGTCGCAGGAACACGAGCGTCCACGACCGGGATCCTCCGGCGCGGGTTCGGTCGGGCGGCACCGCCACGAGCACGGCCAGCAGCGCCAGCGTGACGACCGCCACGAACGCCCACGACCCCACCGGGTCGAAGTGGAGCGCGAGATCCTCGACCGTCGTGGCCGCGATCATGCGTCGCCCTCCGGCAGGGGTGGCGGGCCACCGCGGCGCCGCGCCGACTCGGGCACGGGAGGGGGCGGCGGCGGCACGGCAGGGCCTGCGAGCCGCGGATCATCCGCGCCGGCGGCGTTCGCGCCCACGAAGGCTGCGGCGGCCGTCGGGCCCACGTCGTCGTCCCGCGGCGCGTAGAAGCGATTGGCAACGACCCAGTCGGCTGCCATCGCCAACGCCGCGAGGGCGATCATCCAGCCGTGCAGCTCGGTGCCGACCCGCTCGAGATTCACGTCGCGCACGAGGTCGGTTTCCGTCCGCGCAAGGCGGTGGCCGGGCCCGAGCACCGCGGCCAGATCGGCGGGCGACAGGCGGCGATAGTCGATGGCCGCCGGCGCGAGGGTCGCGCTGAAGCCGGTCGCCACGCCTCCGACGTCGCCGCCGGCGCGGATGGAGTAGTTGCCCGGCTGCTCCGTGGCGGTCACGGTGATCGTGCCGCGCTTCTGGTCGACGGCCGCTGGAAAATCATCACCCCCGGGCGTCCGCACGAAGGCGGCCGCCACGTCCCGCCGGTCGATCCGCAGCACCGCCGGCTCTCCGGCCACCACGTTCCGCTCGTCGGCGGTGTCGATCGCGTGCAGGAGCATCTCGTTGGCGAGGATCACGAACGGCCACGGCTCGAATCCGGTGGCCAGCGTGTTCCACGCATCGGGGTCGCCCGCAGCCTGTGAGGCCGGCGTGGTGACCACGACGACAGTGCCCAAACCGACGCGGTGTTCGAGGATCGCCGGCAGTCCGTCGCGGTAGGCGGCCACGATCGCGGCGCCGCTCCGGTCGTCCCCCTTCGCGGCGTCGGGCACCTCGTCGTCCGGGGTGAACTCCCAGTGCCGCGACACCGGAAAATCCTGCCACGGGACGGCGTCACCGATGCGACGAAAGGCCGCCAGGATTGGATGGTCGAGCGCCGCGGGCGCGAGGTAGTTGCCGCCGCCCGGCTCCCGCCACACCCGCACGAGACGGCCGCCGAGCACCCGCCGCGAGGCTTCCGAATCGAACTGTTGCGGCGCCGCCGCCCGCGACCCCAGCCAGACGACGAGGCCCCGCCCCTCGGCCACCCAGGCCTCGAGCGCCTCCCAGGTCTCGGGCGGCAGCGGCGGCGGATCCATGAGCACGATGCCCCGGGCGGACCGCCAGTCGGTGGTGGCGAGGTCTTCGATGGCGACGATCGTGGGGGAGAACCGGGCCGTGCCGGCGCGGCGAAGTCCCGCGGGCGCGAGCGCTTCGGCCACGAACAGCCCGGTGCGAGCGGCCGGCTGCGGGGCCGCCACGATCACCGGCGCCGCCGCCCCCACCGCCACCGTGAAGCAGCGGGCGTCGTCGGCCTCGAGGTCGTCGGCTCCGTCGCTGACGACCCGTCCCTGGCGCACACCCGGCTCGAGACCCCCGATCTCGAAATCGACCTGGGTGGGCGCGGCCTCCTTCCAGGCGACCCGCTTCACGGCCCGCCGCGCATAGCGGCCATCGGGCATCAACACCTCGACCGCGACGGCGCGGGTGGCGTCGGGGCCCGAACGGGCGAGCGACGCGGTGACCGCCAACGGCGTTCCGGCGGCGAGCTGTTCGCCACCGAGTTCCAGCGACTCGATCGCGAAGTTCTGCGGCGCCGGCGCCCCGACGTCGACGAACAGGATGCTCGTGTCCGACGGCACCTCCAGGGCGGCGGCGTTGTCCCACGCACCGTGCGAGCAGTCCGTGAACACGTAGAGTTCACGCCGAAGCGTGTCGCTCCCGGCCAGGAGCCGGGCCGCCGCGGCGA